>NZ_JBFAPH010000105.1:0-18436 GCF_040675635.1 Streptomyces sp. NPDC049577 | reverse complement strand
GGACGTGCGGGGAACGCCCGGCTGGTGGCCGGCCGGCTGGTTGCCGCCCTGCGTACCGTCACCGCCCTCCGAGCGGTACAGGTAGGCGAACGGGTCGTCGTTCTCCGGCGTCCCGGCCGTCCCGGTGCCGCTATTACCGGCAGTCATCCCCTGTCACTCCCCACGTATCACTGCGCTAGGCGACGCCCGCCTGCCCCCGGCCGGCCGGATCCCGGCCGAAAACGCCGGTGGCGGTGCCGCACCGGCGCAGCCTACCCCGAGCGGCGGGTTCCACGCCGTGGTACATACCGCGCACCGGTGCGCGGCGGGCCGTCAGCCCGCGCGGCGGCCCGCCTTCGCCCGCGAGCGCTTCTCGACGTACATCCGCTGGTCGGCCGAGTGCAGCACCTCGTCGGCGGACATTCCGCAGCCGGCCCAGCCGATGCCGAAACTGGCGCCGACCCGGACGGCCCGCCCGTCGACCCTTATGGGCGGAATGATGGCGTTTCGCAGCCGGGCGGCGAGATCCTCGGCGTCGGCGGGGGCGAGCCCGTCCGCGAGGACGACGAATTCGTCACCACCGAGCCGGGCCACGGTGTCGCCGTCGCGGACGGCGCCGCTCAGCCGGCGGGCCACCTCGATCAGCACGGCGTCGCCGGTGTGGTGACCGAACCGGTCGTTGATCGCCTTGAAGCCGTCCAGGTCGCAGAAGAGCACCGCGAGCCCCTTCGCGGCGTCGCCGCCCGCGCTCTCCGCGTCCTCCGCGTCGGGGGCGATGGTGTGGACGTGGTGGTGGTCGTAGGCGGCGTCGTGCGCCGCGTCGTGCCCGGCGCAGTAGTCGTCGGGCGGGAAGTCGGGCGCGTAGTCCGGGCCGCCGTCGGGGCCGAAGCCGTGCCCGTAGGCGGCGCTCTCGACCTCGGCGAAGCCGTCCAGGGGGCCGTACGGGCCGGTGGCGGGGTGCGGCTCGCTGCCGGCCGGGCCGGGCGGGCGGCCGCACAGCCGGGCGCCGAGGCGGGCGCGCAGCTCGGCGGCGTTGGGCAGGCCGGTCAGGGAGTCGTGGCTGGCGCGGTGCGCGAGCTGGAGCTCGTGCCGCTTGCGCTCCTCTATGTCCTCCACGTGGGTGAGGAGGAAGCGCGGCCCGTCGGCGGCGTCGGCGACCACCGAGTTGCGCAGCGAGACCCAGACGAACGTGCCGTCCCGGCGGGCGAGCCGCAGCTCGGCGCGGCCGCCCTCGGCGGAGGTGCGCAGCAGGGTGCCGATGTCGTCGGGGTGGACGAGGTCGGAGAAGGAGTAGCGCCGCATCTGCGAGGCGGACCGGCCGAGCAGCCGGCACAGGGCGTCGTTGGTGCGGTGCAGCCTGCCGTGCTGGTCGCCGCCGAGCTCGGCGATGGCCATGCCGCTGGGGGCGTATTCGAAGGCCTGCCGGAAGCTCTCCTCGCTGGCGCGCAGCGCCTGCTGCTCGCGCTCCAGCCGGACAAGGGCGCGCTGCATGTTGGCGCGCAGCCGGGCGTTGCTGATCGCGATCGCCGCCTGGGAGGCGTACATCTGGAGGGCCTCGCGGCCCCAGGCGCCGGGGCGGCGGCCGTTGCGCGGCTTGTCCACGGAGATCACGCCGAGGAGCTCGCCGCCGTTGGGACCGGCGGTGTACATCGGGGCGAAGAGGCGGTCCATGGGGTGCCACTCGTCGGCGAAGCGCGGCGCGGGCCCGGCGGTGTGCCACTGGGGGACGTCGTCGTCGTCGAGGACCCAGCCCTCGGTGTAGGGGATGAAGCGGAGGTCGCCCCACTGGTCGCCCATCGCGAGCCGGCGCTCCCAGGACACCCGCGAGCCGACCCGGCCCGCCATCAGCGCCTCCGCGCTGGCGCTGCCGGCCACCGCCGCCACGACGAGATCGCCGTCCGGCCGGACGAGATTGACGGCCGACAGCTCGTAGCCGAGCCCGTTCACGATGCCGTCCGCGACGGTCTGCAAGGTGTCCGCGAGGCTGCGCGCGGTGTTCAGCTCCGCGACCACCCGGTGGACCTGTCTCAAGGTCGCCAGGCGGACATACGGCTCCGACTCGGTCTCCATAGCTCGCTCTCCCCCGAGACCTAAACAGCAACTCCAGGCTTCTTGTCGTCCGCTTACCACGGCCACTGAATCACAGCGAGCTGACAACTCGGTACACAGGGTCAACAAATAACGCCCTCTGTGACTCATGTCACATGATGTGACCAACTCCTCCCACTGGCGTTCGAAGGCGTGCTTATGCTTCCAAAACGCAAATCCGGAACCGGGCCCCGGAGCAGGCGAACCACCCGGGGGCGGACCACGGACCTAGGGCGCGGGCCCGCGCCCGTCTGGTCCCGGCGTCCGATGCGAGGGGCCGGGGCGGGCGGCTAGCGTGGCTGCCGTGTTCCAGACGACCTCGCCCGCACCGACCGCCACGACCGGCATAGCCCATCCTGAAGGGGTGAGTGCCGAAGAATTCCGCGCCGCCCTGGCGCGCCTCGCCGCCGGCGTCGTGCTGATCACCGCGCACGACCCGGAGGACGGCCCGCGCGGCGAGGACGTCGGCATGACGGCGACGGCGTTCCTGTCCGTGTCCCTGGAGCCGCCACTCGTGATGGTGAGCGTTCGCAACGACTCCCGCATGGACGACCTGCTGGAGCGGCAGCCGCTGTGGGGCGTCTCGATCCTGGCCGAGAGCCAGCGGCACGTCGCGGGACGCTTCGCCATGAAGGGCCGCATCAGCGACCGGCTGCTCTTCGAGGACCTCGCCTACGAGCGCGGCGAGGAGTGCGGTGCGCCCCTGGTGCGCGGCGCGCTGGCCCTGCTGGAGTGCCGCACCGAGCAGCGCGTCGTCGCGGGGGACCACACGCTCGTCATCGGCCGCGTGCTGCGGGCGGCGACGCCGAGCGCGGAGGGCGGCCCGCTGCTGTACTTCCGGGGGCGTTACCGGCAACTGGGCTGAAACCGGGCGCCCGATGAGGGGGAAACCGGGCGGGAGCGGGCCACCACCGGCCCGAACAGGCAGCCCTCAGCCCCAGTCGCGCCCGGACCGGCCGCGCTTGGTCTCGGCGCGCGCCTTCTTCTCCCGCAGCCGCCGCTCGTTGATGCCGCGCGGGATCCGCGTCGGCTTGCGCTGCTTGGGCGGCGGCGCGGTGGCCTCCGCCAGGAGCGCGGCCAGCCGCACGGCGGCCGCCTCGCGGTTGCGCCACTGCGATCGGTGCTCCGAGGCCCGCACGGCGACGACACCGGCCGTCAGCCGCCCGGCGAGCCGCTCCAGCGCCCGCTCCTTCCACACCGGCGGCAGCGCGTCCGTCGCGGCGAGGTCGAAGCGCAGCTCGACCTGGCTGTCACTGGTGTTGACGTGCTGCCCGCCCGGTCCGGACGAACGGGAGAAACGCCACATGAGCTCGGCCTCGGGAAGGGAGACGGAGCCGCGGATGACGTAGGGGCCGGACACGCACCCATGTTCTCCCGCACGGCGGGCATCCGTCACCTCGATATTCCGTGACGTCAACGTCCCGCAAAGAAAGTAAAGGAGGGTGGAACCCCAGGTCACCCACTCGGCGTTATCAGGGGTGTGACGGCGGCCCTCCGCGCCGCCGGCCGACGCGCCAGCACGTACGCAGAAAGGGACACATCCCATGGCTGTAAGCCTGTCCAAGGGCGGCAACGTCTCCCTCACCAAGGAGGCCCCGGGCCTGACGGCCGTCACGGTCGGCCTCGGCTGGGACGTCCGCACCACCACGGGCACGGACTTCGACCTCGACGCGAGCGCCATCGCCGTCAACGCGGGCGGCCGGGTCTACTCCGACGCCCACTTCGTCTTCTTCAACAACAAGTCCACCCCGGACCAGTCGATCGTCCACACCGGCGACAACACCACCGGCCAGGGCGAGGGCGACGACGAGCAGATCAACGTCAACCTCGCCGCCCTGCCCGCCGACGTCACGAAGATCGTCTTCCCGGTCTCCATCTACGACGCCGCGGCCCGCTCGCAGAACTTCGGCCAGGTGCGCAACGCCTACATCCGCATCGTCAACCAGGCCGGCGGCGCCGAGATCGCCCGCTACGACCTCAGCGAGGACGCGGCCACCGAGACCGCCATGGTCTTCGGCGAGCTCTACCGCCACGGCACGGAGTGGAAGTTCCGCGCCGTCGGCCAGGGCTACGCCTCGGGCCTGGTCGGCATCGCCCAGGACTTCGGCGTCAACGTCTGACGCTCCCGGCCGCCACGCCGCGGAAGGGCCACCCCGCCCGGGGTGGCCCTTCCCGCGTATGCCCTTCCTGCGTATGCCCTTCCTGCGTATGAAGAACGGCCGTTCCGCCGCCCGCGCCGCGCCCGGGCGCGCAGGATCGTCGGCGTGAACGAGAACAGGGGCGTGAACGGGAACGCGGACGACGGCGAGGACGAGGAGCCCGAGCGCGGAGTGGTGTGCAACTGGTGCCAGGGCGCCGGCTACATCACCCGCGCCCTCCCCTATATGCCGGGCACGGACCCCTTCGGCGGCCCCGCCGAGACCGTGCACCGCGCCGGCCAGTGCCACCACTGCCGGGGAGCGGGTGTCTACGCGTCCGAGCACGACCCCACCCTGGAGCACTGGCGGTCAAGACGGCGCGAGGAGCCCGGCGAGAGCGCCGGGTGACGACTCCGCACGCCCGCCCCGGCGCCTTCGCTGCGGATGCGGCAGGGGGACGATCCGGCCATCCTGGACAGGACAAGCGACCCGTGAGGAGGAGCTTCATGTCCATGCTCGACAAGCTCAAGGGCCTGCTCAAGGGCCATGAGGACACGGCGCGCCAGGGCGTCGAGAAGGCGGGCGACGCCTTCGACGCGCGGACGGGCGACAAGTACCAGTCCCAGGTCGACACGGCCCAGGAGAAGCTGGGCGAGCAGCTCGGCACCCAGGAGCAGCGCCCGCCGACCGACGACCGTTAGACCTCGTGGCCGCCGGCTACCACAGCCGGTCGATCTCCCCCGGGTGGAGTGCGATGCGGACGCCGCGGAAGGCGTCCGCATCACGCTGCGCCCGTTCCGTGAAGAAGGCCCCGAGGGTCACCTTGTCGAAGCCGGGCCGGTCGCTGGGGAAGGGCGCCTCGGGCGTGCCGCCGACCAGGACGGATCCCTCCAGGACCTCGAATCCCGCGCTCTCGTAGAAGCCGCGCAGTTCGCGGTCGCAGGTGAAGAGCCCCAGATCCGCGCCGCGCGCGATCATCTCCGCACGGGCGGCGGCCACCAGCCGCCGCCCGTGTCCCGCGCCCCGGTGCGCCGCGTCCGTGACGACCGAGCTCAGCCCCGAGGCGCGGTACGTCCGGCCGCCGTGCGCGAGTTCCTTGGACAGGATGTCCAGCGCGGCCACCACCTCGCCCTCCGGCGAGACGAGCAGCATCGCCACCGGCCGCAGCGCCGGGTCGTGCGGGCTGCCGCCCAGGCCCGGCCACGCCTGCTCGCGCAGCGCCTCCGCGGCTGCCGCCAGATCGGCCGGTACTGAGAATTCCATGAAAGTTCGAACGAACACGGTCGCACCGTAACCGCGGACCGCTAGGGTCCGAAACACGTTTCCGGAGCGTTTGCGACAGTCACGGACGCCTTTCGATCGTCCGGGCATAACGGCACAGCTCGCCCCGTCCGCCCGCGCGCAGGCTTTCCGCAGTCGCACGTCCGCAGTTGAACGCATGCCGTCTCACCTGTCGGACAACGCCGACGGATCATTCGCGAGCAGTTCACCGCATAGCGGACGCCCACAACCGCCTTTCGTGTAACGGCAGATCAAATCCTTGTTACGCACCTGTCAATGGCGGGCGATCGATGGCACTCTCTCCTCAATTCGCTCTTGCACCACTCCTGTACCACTCCTGTTACGACGGGCGGCCCAGACCAAGCTGCCCGAACCCCCCTCATAGGAGACAGAGTTGAGAAGCAACGCCTCCACCGCCCGCAAGAACACCGCTCGCGCCGCAGCCCTCGTCGCCTCGGCCGCCATGGTCGTCATCGGCGTCCAGACGGGCTCCGCGAGCGCCTCCGCGGACCGTGAGAGCAGCGCGCAGCCCATCGCCCTGTCCGCCGGACAGCACGCGGCGGCCATCAAGGACGCCCAGGGCGTGGCTGGTTCGACCGCCGCCAAGATCGGCCTCGGCGGCAAGGAGAAGCTGATCGTCCGTGACGTTGTCAAGGACGCGGACGGCACCGTGCACACGCGCTACGAGCGCACCTACGACGGTCTGCCGGTGCTCGGCGGCGACCTCGTCGTCCACCAGGCCAAGAACGGCTCGCGCAGCGTGACCAAGGCGACCGAGGCGACGATATCCGTGCCCTCGACGACGCCCTCCATCGCTCCGGCCGGCGCCAAGAAGAACGCCCTGAGCGTGGCCGCCGACGCCAAGACGGCCAAGGCCGACACCGCGAAGGCCCCCCGCAAGGTGATCTGGGCCGCCGAGGGCAAGCCGGTCCTGGCGTGGGAGACCGAGGTGACGGGCGTTCAGAAGGACGGCACGCCCAGCCGCCTGAAGGTCGTCACCGACGCCACCACCGGCAAGGAGCTCTTCCGCCACGAGGCGATCGAGACCGGCACCGGCACCAGCACCTACAGCGGCACCGTCCCGCTCACCACCACCCAGACGTCCAGCGGCTACTCGCTGACCGACGGCGCGCGCGGCGGCCACAAGACGTACGACCTGAACCAGGGCACCGACGGCACGGGCAACCTGTACACCAACTCCAGCGACACCTGGGGCGGCGGCCGCCAGACCGCGGGCGTGGACGCGCACTACGGCGCGGCCGTGACCTGGGACTTCTACAAGAACGTGCTCGGCCGCACCGGCATCCGCAACGACGGCCAGGCCGCCTACTCCCGCGTCCACTACGGCGACAACTACGTCAACGCCTTCTGGGACGACGACTGCTTCTGCATGACCTACGGCGACGGCGAGGGCAACAACCACCCGCTGACCTCGCTCGACGTGGCCGCGCACGAGATGAGCCACGGCGTCACCTCCGCCACCGCCGGCCTGAACTACAGCGGCGAGTCCGGCGGCCTGAACGAGGCGACGTCCGACATCTTCGGCACCGCCGCCGAGTTCTACGCCAACAACGCCGCCGACCCGGGCGACTACCTCATCGGCGAGAAGATCGACATCAACGGCGACGGCACCCCGCTGCGCTACATGGACAAGCCGAGCAAGGACGGCGGCTCGAAGGACTACTGGTCCTCCGGCATCGGCCGCCTCGACGTCCACTACTCGTCCGGCCCCGCCAACCACTTCTTCTACCTGCTCTCCGAGGGCAGCGGCACGAAGACGATCAACGGCGTGACCTACAACAGCCCGACCTACAACGGCTCCAAGGTCACCGGCATCGGCCGGGACAAGGCCACCAAGATCTGGTACAAGGCCCTGACCACGTACTTCACCACCACGACCAACTACAAGGGCGCCCGCGCCGGCACCCTGAGCGCCGCCGCGGACCTCTACGGCTCCACCAGCGCCGAGTACAAGGCCGTCGCGGCCGCCTGGACCGCGATCAACGTGAAGTAACCCGCACCACCCCCACCGACGCGAGCCCGCGCCCCCGCCACCCGGGGCGCGGGCTCCGCGTCGTCCCGGCGCCCGCCGGCGGTACGTACCATCGAGGCGTGATCGACCTCGGCTACTCCCTCTCCTCCCGCTTCCCCGACCCCCCGCAGACGGACTACCGCACCGCGGACGTCCGGGCGCTGCGGCACGACCTGTTCTGCGGAGACGTCTACATCGCCGACGTCAAGGCCGACCGGGAACTGTCCACAGCCTGGGGATGGGTGCCGGTACTGGACTTCGCCTGGGCACTGTGCGACATCGTCGAGCAGCTGGACCGCGACCCCCGGGGCAGCCGCTCGGCCACCCCCCAGTACGCCGAGCTGGACTTCACCGAGTCGACCGACCGCATGCTCTTCGAGCGCCGCTTCGGCTGGGTCGACGTCACCGCCGACTGGGTCCCGGCGGACGAGCCGCCGCTCACCCTCGACCACCGCGCGCTGCGCCGCGAGGCCCGCGACTTCCTGCACGACCTGATCGCGGACCTGACCGACATGCACGAGGGTCTCGCCGACAACCCGGTCGTCTGGCAGCTGCAGAGCCGTTTCCCCCGGGTCTGAGATCGCGCGGTCCCCCCTTGACCTCAAGTCCGCTCGAGGACGAAGACTCGGTGCGCAGCCACCCGCCGCCGCCTTCCGAGTCGAGGAGATCCGCCATGCGCGCCGTCCGTCTGCACACCTTCGGCCCCGCCGAGAACCTCGTCCACGAGACCGTCGCGGACCCCGTGCCCGGCCCCGGCCAGGTGCGCGTCGCGGTGACCGCGGCCGGGGTGCACCTCGTGGACGCCGCCCTGCGCGCCGGCGACCCGAACGGGCCGTACCCGCTGCCCGAGCTGCCCACCGTTCCCGGCCGCGAGGTCGCCGGCACCGTGGACGCCCTCGGCGAGGGCACCGATCCGCGCTGGCTGGGCCGGCGCGTCGTCGCCCACCTGGGCGCGGTGCCCGGCGGCTACGCCGAGCTGGCCGTCACCGACGCCGGCCGGCTGCACGAGATCCCGGACGGGGTCGGCGATGCGGAGGCCATCGCCATGATCGGCACGGGCCGCACGGCGCTCGGCATCCTGTCCTTCACCGAGCTGGGCGAGAGGGACGAGAAAGACGTCGTCATCGTCACGGCCGCCGCCGGCGGCGTCGGCTCGCTGCTGGTCCAGTACGCCCGGAACGCGGGCGCCACGGTCGTGGGACTGGCGGGCGGCCCCGCGAAGGTGCGGCACGTCCGGGCGCTCGGCGCGGACATCGCGCTCGACTACACCGCGCCCGACTGGACCGAGCGGGCCCGCACCGAGCTGTGGGGCCGCTCGGCGACCGTCGTCCTCGACGGGGTCGGCGGCGACGCCGCGCGGGCGGCGGTCGGCCTGCTCGGGCCCGGCGGGACCCACCTGGTCTTCGGCTGGTCCTCGCGGGGCACCACCGGCGGCGGCCCGCTGGAGCTCACCCCCGAGGAACTGTCCGCCCGCTCCCTCACCTCGCGCAATGTCCTCGGCCCGGCCATGCTGGAACGGTTCGGCGGCGGACAGACGGGCCTGCGGCGGCTGGAGGAACTGGCCCTGTCCGACGCGGCCGCCGGCACGGTCGTCCCGGCGGTCCAGCGCTTCCGCCTCGCGGACGCGGCGGCCGCGCACCGCGCGCTGGAGACCCGCGCGACGACGGGCAAGGTCGTGCTGGTGCCCTAGGCCTGGTCGGCGGACGCGGCTGTGACGGCGCCCGCGAATGCCGCCGGACCCTCGCCCCGCAGGACCCACCGGCAGGACCCCGGGCGCCCGGCCGCCAGGGGGTCCGGGAAGCGCGGATCCCCCGTCCGGCCTACCGTGGAGACGAGCCGTGTCCCCGGACCCGAGGCAGGTCCGATGAGCCACACATCCACGCGGATACCGGAACCCGATCCCCGCCGCTGGTGGGGGCTGGTCGTCATCGCCCTCGCCCAGCTGATGGTCGTGCTCGACGCGACCATCGTGAACATCGCGCTGCCGTCCGCCCAGCGCGAGCTGCACATGTCGGACGCCGACCGGCAGTGGGTCATCACCGCCTACACCCTGGCCTTCGGCGGGCTCCTGCTGCTCGGGGGCAGGATCGCCGACCTGGCCGGACGCCGGCGCACCTTTCTGGCCGGCCTCGCCGGGTTCGCCGCCGCCTCCGCCCTCGGCGGCGCCGCGCACACGGACACACTGCTCTTCGCCGCCCGCGCCCTCCAGGGCGTCTTCGGCGCCCTGCTGGCGCCCTCGGCCCTGTCGCTGCTCACCACGACATTCACCGACGGCAGGGAGCGCAGCAAGGCGTTCGGGATCTACGGCGCCATCGCCGGCGGCGGCGCGGCGATCGGGCTGATCGTCGGCGGGCTGCTCACCGAGTACCTCGACTGGCGCTGGTGCCTGTACGTGAACGTACCCGTCGCCCTGATCGCGTTCCTGGGCGGGACCGGACTGCTGCGCGACCACCGCCCCTCGCACGCCGAGCGGCCCCGCCTGGACGTCCCGGGGGTGCTGCTGGGCTGCGGCGGGCTCGTCGCGATCGTCTACGCGTTCAGCCAGGCGCAGCCGCGCGGCTGGGGCGACGCGCGCGTCCTCGGCCTGCTCTGCGGCGGCGGCGCGCTGCTCGCCGTCTTCGCCCTGTGGCAGACCCGCGCCGCCGACCCGCTGCTGCCGCTGCGCATCGTGCGCGACCGCAGCCGGGCCGGGGCCTTCCTGACGATGGGGCTCGCGGTGGTCTCGATGTTCGGGATGTTCCTGTTCATGACCTACTACCTCCAGGTCGTGCTCGGCTACTCGCCGGTGCGGACGGGCCTGGCGTTCCTGCCGCTCACCGCCGCGATCGTCACCGGCTCGACGCAGCTGTCGGCCCGGCTGATGAACCACCTCCCGCCACGCTTCCTCATGGTCCCCGGCGCGCTGCTGGGCGCGGGCGGCCTCTTCCTGCTCACCTTCCTGCCGGTCGAACCGGCCTACACCAGCCACGTCCTGCCCGCCGAGCTCCTGGTCGGCCTCGGTATGGGCCTGATCTTCATGCCGGTCATGGCCACCGCCACGGCCGGCGTCCCGGCGCGCGACTCGGGCGTCACCTCCGCGACCGTCAACACCGCGCAACAGGTGGGCGGTTCGATCGGAACGGCCCTGCTCAACACGATCGCGATTTCGGCCGGCGCGGCGTACACCACGACCCACCCGCCCGGGCCCGAGGCGGTCAAGGCGGGCGTGGTGCACGGCTACCACGTGGCGATCGGCTGGGGCGCGGCCATCATGCTGCTCGCCGCGCTGGTGGCGGGGGTGATGGTGACGGCAGGGGTGCCGAAGGCGCAGGCTCCGCCGGTCCACGACGCGCACCGCATGCGGGTGGCGGAGGAGTAGGCCGCCCCGGGGAAAACCACTGGCGCGCCGCACCGGTGGCCACCATCCTGCTGACCGTGCACACGATCAGAGATGCCACGCCCGGGGACTGGCCCGCCGTCTGGCCGTTCTTCCACGCCATCACCGCCGCCGGCGAGACCTACACCTATCCCCGCGACCTCACCGCGGACCAGGCCCGTGACTGGTGGATGCTGCGGGCCCCCGGCCGTACCGTCGTGGCCGTCGACGAGAAGACCGGTGAGGTCCTCGGCAGCGCCAAGATGAACCCGAACCACATGGGCGGCGCGTCCCACATCGCCAGCGCCAGCTTCATGGTGGACCCCGCGCACGCGGGCCGGGGCGTCGGGCGGGCGCTGGGCGAGGAAGCCCTCGCCTGGGCGCGGGCCGAGGGCTACCGGGGCATGCAGTTCAACGCCGTCGTCGAGAGCAACACCCGGGCCGTCCGTCTCTGGAAGTCCCTCGGCTTCCGGATCCTGGGCACGATCCCGGAGGGCTTCCGCCTGCCGGACGGCACATACACCGGGCTGCACGTGATGTACCGGGAGCTCTAGGGCCGCCGGCATCCGCCGGCACCGCGACCGGTGCGTCCGCCGTGATCCGCCGGCCGGACCGGCGGCCCGTCAGGCCACCACCCGCATTTCCCGTGCCGTGTTGTTCAGCCGCCGGGCGCCCGACTCCGTGCAGACCACGATGTCCTCGATGCGGACCCCGAAGCGGCCGGGCAGGTAGATGCCCGGCTCGATGGAGAAGCACATCCCGGGCACCAGCGGCAGGTGTTCGCCCTCCACCATGTACGGCGGCTCGTGCGTCGTCACGCCGATGCCGTGCCCCGTGCGGTGGACGAAGTACTCGCCGTAGCCCGCACGGCGGATGACCGCGCGGGCGGCGCGGTCGACGTCCTGACAGGGCACGCCCGGGCGCACCGCTTCGAAGGCCGCCTGCTGGGCCTCCCGCACCACGTCGTGGACCTTGCGCTCCTCGGCCGTCGGCTCGCCGACGTGGACGGTGCGGGTGGTGTCGGAGCCGTAGCCGTCGAGCAGGCCACCGAAGTCCATGACGACCATGTCGCCGTTCCCGATGATCCGGTCGCCGGCCTCGTGGTGCGGGTTGGCGCCGTTGGGGCCGGAGCCGACGATGGCGAAGTCGACCTGCGAGTGGCCGTGTTCGCGCAGGAGCCGGGCCAGGTCGGCCGAGACCTCGCGCTCGCTGCGGCCGGCGAACCGCAGCCCGGTGATCGCCTCGTACGTGGCGTCGGCGGCCGCCCCCGCGGCGGCCAGGCGCTCCACCTCGTAGTCGTCCTTGACCGCGCGCAGCATGGGCAGCGCCTCGGTCAGCGAGGTGAAGGCGAGCGACGGGCAGGCGCGCTGCAGAGCGAGCAGGTGCAGGGCCCAGGTGTTGTCGGACACCCCGTAACGCCCCTGCCCGGCCAGCTGCTCGGCGAGGGCGGCGTACGGATCGTCGCCGTCGCGCCAGCCGCTGATCGTCATGGCGCCGGCACCCGGCGCGTGCTGGGCATCCGGACGCTCCAACTCCGGTACGAGCAGATGCGGTCGCCGCCCTTCACCGATCACCAGCGCGGTCAGTCGCTCGGTGGCGGGCGGGCGGTAGCCGGTCAGCCACACCAGGTCCGGCCCCGGGGCGACGACGAGGCCGGCCAGTGACT
Organism: Streptomyces sp. NPDC049577; assembly: GCF_040675635.1. NCBI lineage: Bacteria > Bacillati > Actinomycetota > Actinomycetes > Kitasatosporales > Streptomycetaceae > Streptomyces > Streptomyces sp. NPDC049577. The sequence continues at coordinate 5,897 of NZ_JBFAPH010000105.1, read as the reverse complement.
CCTGGGCGGCCGACCGGGCCGCGCGCTCCAGGCGCCCGGCGAAGATCTCGCGAGTCTCGGCGGTCATGGGGGCAGCGTAATCCCGGTGGAGGCGGTCGGCACCGGCTTCTCTACCCCACGGGTGAGACGCCCTCCTCCCCCCGGAGGAGACGCCCCCCGACCCAGGTTCGATTTCCCCCTGATTCCCCCGGAATTCATTGGCCCCGGGGAACGCGACTGCCTAGCGTGTTCATGCCGTGCAGTACGCCTGTCGCACGAACTCATGACCTTACGCCGAGGGAGCACCATGTTCCGACGAGTCGGGCGGTTCGCCGTCCACCGCCCCTGGATCACGATCGGAGGGTGGATCGTCGCAGCCGTGCTGCTCGCGATGTTCGCCCCCGGTCTGAAGTCCACCACGGACGAGACGGAGTTCCTGCCCTCGCACTACGAGTCCGTGCGCGTCGGCAACCTCCAGCAGAAGGCCTTCCCGCAGACCGAGCAGCCCGCGGCCATCGCGGTGTTCCAGCGCGCGGACGGCGGCAGGCTGACCGAGCAGGACAAGCAGGACGTCGCCAAGGTCACGGCCGGCCTCCAGGGCAAGCACCGGGCGAAGATCGCCAAGGTGGAGACCAACCCGCAGGCCGTCTCCCCCAACGGCGAGATAGCCCTGGCGAACATCATCGCCACCACCAAGAACTCCTACGACGAGAAGCTGCCCGACTCGGTCAAGCAGCTCCGCGAGGACGCCAAGCCGCTGCTCGGCGACACCAAGCTGAAGATGGGCATCACCGGCCAGGCGGCCATGAACCTGGACTCCAAGGAGTCCTCCGGCAACACCGACGCGATGATCATGATGGCGACCCTCGTCCTCATCATCGTGCTGCTGCTGGCCATCTTCCGCAGCCCGCTGATCGCCATCCTGCCGGTGATCATCATCGCCGTGGTGTCCACGGTCGCCACCGGCCTGATCGGCACCGCCGCCTCCGTCGGCGGCCTGAAGGCCGACAGCTCCATCACCGCCATCCTCATCGTCGTCCTCTTCGGCGTCGGCACCGACTACATCCTCTTCCTGCTCTTCCGCTACCGCGAGCACCTGCGCCAGGGGCAGCAGCCGAAGGAGGCCCTGGTCGAGTCGGTGGCCAAGGTCGGCGAGACCATCGCCTCCGCGGCGGGCGCCGTCATCGTCGCCTTCCTCGCCCTGCTGCTGTCCACCATGGGCATGATGCGGGCCATGGGCCCCTCCCTGGCGATCTCCGTCGCCGTGACCCTGGTGGCCGCCCTGACCCTGGTGCCCGCCGTCTTCTCCCTGCTGGGCACCAAGGCCTTCTGGCCGTCCAAGGCGTGGAAGAAGCAGCCGAGGAACCGCCTCGCGAACGGTGTCGGCGGCCTGGTCTCGCGCCGGCCCGGCGTCGTCGCGGTGCTGTCCACGGCCGTCCTGGCCGTGCTCGCCGTCGGCGCCTTCTCCTTCAAGGCCGAGTTCGACACCTCCAGCCAGATGTCGCAGAAGCTGGAGTCCGTCCAGGCCATGAAGGACATGCAGCGCGGCTTCTCCGCCGGCAAGTCCGACCCGGCCATGGTCTACCTGCGCTCCGAGAACGGCTCCCGCCTCGATGCGGCGGCGGTGGACGCGTTCCGCACCAAGCTCACCACGATCGAGGGCGTCGCCGCAGACCAGGTCTCCCCGGCCGTCAGCAACCCCGACGGCTCGGTCGCCCAGTTCAGCGTCGTCCTGAAGTACGGCCCCACCACCGACAAGGCCATCGAGCTCGCCGGCGGCCCGCTGCGCGACGGCGCCCACGCCGCCGCCCCGGCCGGCACCGAGGCCCTGGTCGGCGGCACCTCCGCCGTCCTGTCCGACGTGGAGAAGGCCGTCAGCCACGACTACAAGGTCGTCTTCCCGGTCGCCGGACTCGCGATCATGGTGATCCTCGGCCTGCTGCTGCGCAGCCTGGTCGCCCCCCTGTACCTGATGATCGCCGTGGCCCTCGGCTTCGGCGCGACCCTCGGCTCCACGGTCTGGCTCTTCCAGGACATCAAGGGCGAGCACGGCCTGCTGTTCATGCTGCCGGTGATCGTCTACCTCTTCGTGGTGGCCATCGGCACCGACTACAACATCCTCATGGTCGCCCGGCTGCGCGAGGAGGTCCGCCGCGGCGTCCCGCCCCGCGAGGCCATCCGCACCGCCGTGGCCCAGTCGGCGCCGACCATCGCCTCGGCCGCGATCATCCTCGCCGGCACCTTCGGCGTGCTGATGCTGGCCGACAACTCCATGCTCCAGGAGATGGGCTTCGCGGTCGCCTTCGGCATCCTGCTCACCGCCTTCATCATGGCGATGCTGCTGGTGCCGACGGTCACCTCGCTGCTCGGCCACAAGGCCTGGTGGCCGGGCCACCAGGACGCCCCGCGCGAGGTCCCGGACAGCCCGCAGGGCACGGGCCACGGCCTGGTCGACGCCCACCGGCACTGACCCCACTCCCGTAACGACGAAGGAACCGCAGGCCAGGGGCCTGCGGTTCCTTCATGAGTACGGTGAGCCGCCTGCGGGACCGGCTGCGCCACTCGGACGTTTACGCCGACCCGCCACAACCGGCACCGTCGCCGATCGGCTGCCTCAGCCCGCGAGCAGCGCCTTCGCGGCCGCGATCACCGGCAGGCCCACCTCACCGACCAGCGCCGCGATGCCGGAGATCTGCTGCACCAGGCCGCGCCTGCGCTCCGGAGAGGTCTCCGCGGCGATCGAGTCGGCCGCCGCGTCCACCTCCGCCCGGTCGTTCCTGTCCAGGTGCGGGCGCAGCTTCTCGATCTCCCGCAGGAGAGCCCCCACCGCAGGCCCGCCCGCGGTCGCGCCGACGGTCTTGCCGCCGGCCACGATGTCACCGGAACCGGTGTGCTCGGCCTTGCCGATGCTGCCCGCGCCGTACTGCTGAATGTGGTCGCCGCTCATCATCACCCGATGCTCCCGACACCGCTGTGCTGGGCCTTGCCGATGCTGCCCGCGCCGTACTGCTGGATCAGATCACCCTGCACGGCGTGTTCCACGTTGATGATCGTCTGCGCGACGTCGGGGTTGCCGATCGCCTTGGTGATCTCGTGGATCAGCCTCTCGATCTCCTCCTGCCGCGTGGACCAGATGGCCTCACGCTGGGTGCCGGAGGTGTTGAGGACCAGGCCGTACACCGGGGGCTTCTTCAGGGCGGAGACCAACTGCCAGATCAGCAGTGCCTCGACGGCGAGGAAGACGACGGTTCCCACGATGCCGGCCATGGAGACGAAAATGCCGCCGACGATCAACCAGCCGATGGTCCGGAGGATGAACTTCTTGCGCGCGGCGCCCTTGTCGGTGGTCAGCCGTCTCTGGCCGACATGGGAGATGTTGCGCAGCGGATAAGCCTCTCCCCCCACCCATAACACGCCTTCATTGATTGTCACTTGGGCTGCCACAGGACTCCTGCTCACTACCGGATGTTGAGGTCTGGAGCGTAGCGAAGCCGGTGTGGGCACGTGGTGGAAATCGCGTCAGCGGTCAGGTACGGCGCATCGGCGGGAAGCTGTGAACGATCACCGCGAAGCCCGTCCCCCGCGCCCGGCGGCAGGGGGAAGTCCGTGCCGCCGGGCTCACCTCGGGCGCACCCTCGGGCCAAGGGTCCCGCCCCATTCCGGCGCGGCCGACCCCGATCATGAAGAAAGCCCAGGTCAGCGCGTAGCTGACCCGGGCTCCGAAAGAGCCGCCTGTCGGACTCGAACCGACGACCTTCGCTTTACAAGAGCGGTGCTCTACCAGCTGAGCTAAGGCGGCATCAGCCCGGGGACACCGTCCGCGGACGGTGTCCCACTCTACACAGGGCTCACCGCCGCGAGAGCCCCCGCCGGACGATTTCATCGCCCCTGACCTGCTGACATCGGCCGCTTCGCCGGGTAGCGTCACGGAGCAGCCGGTCCTAATGGACTGGACCATTCCCTCTACTCGGATCGTCCGGCACGTTCCTGCCGGTGAAGGGACTCATCACCATGGCCACGGTCACGTACGACAAGGCGACCCGGATCTATCCCGGCGCCGAGAAGCCCGCCGTCGACCAGCTCGACATCGCCATCGAGGACGGCGAGTTCCTCGTCCTCGTCGGCCCGTCGGGCTGCGGCAAATCCACCTCGCTGCGCATGCTGGCCGGGCTGGAGGACGTCAACGGCGGCGCCATCCGCATCGGCGACCGCGATGTGACGCACCTGCCGCCCAAGGACCGGGACATCGCCATGGTGTTCCAGAACTACGCGCTCTACCCGCACATGACGGTCGCCGAGAACATGGGCTTCGCCCTCAAGATCGCGGGCGTGCCGAAGTCGGAGATCCGGCAGAAGGTCGAGGACGCGGCCCGGATCCTCGACCTCACCGAGTACCTCGGCCGCAAGCCCAAGGCGCTCTCCGGCGGCCAGCGCCAGCGCGTCGCCATGGGCCGCGCGATCGTCCGTGAGCCGCAGGTCTTCCTGATGGACGAGCCGCTGTCCAACCTCGACGCCAAGCTCCGCGTACAGACCCGTACGCAGATCGCCGGCCTCCAGCGCCGCCTCGGCATCACGACCGTCTACGTCACCCACGACCAGGTCGAGGCCATGACGATGGGCGACCGGGTGGCCGTGCTCAAGGACGGCCTGCTCCAGCAGATCGACTCGCCGCGCAACATGTACGACCGCCCGGCCAACCTCTTCGTCGCCGGCTTCATCGGCTCTCCCGCCATGAACCTGGTCGAGGTGCCGATCACGGACGGCGGCGTGAAGTTCGGCAACAGCGTCGTGCCGGTCTCCCGCGAGGCCATCACCGCGGCCGCCGACCGGGGCGACCGCACGGTCACCGTCGGCGTGCGGCCGGAGCACTTCGACGTCGTCGAGCAGAACGGCGAGGCCGCACGCTCCCTGAGCAAGGAGACGGACGCCGCCCCGGCGGGCCTCGCGGTCACCGTCAATGTCGTCGAGGAGCTCGGCGCCGACGGCTACGTCTACGGCACGGCCGAGGTCGGCGGCGAGCAGCGCGACCTGGTCGTGCGCGTCCACGGCCGGCGCGTGCCGGCGAAGGGCTCGGTACTGCACGTCGTGCCGCAGCCGGGCGAGCTGCACGTCTTCGCCACGTCCTCCGGCGAGCGGCTCAGCGACTGAGCGGCTGAGCGGCTGAGCAGCCGACGGGTGAGCCGGCTGAGCGGGGTGCCGGGCCGGGGTGATGCCCCGGCCCGGCACTCCCTCCTATTTCGAGCCGTGTGCGTCAACCTCGTACGCCTGTCGCGGCAACATGCATCACTCGACCGGGTGACTAAATGTCGCGGCCCCATTACCCGTCGCTACCATCTGCGGCATGAACCAGGCCGCCCGCCGCATCGGCAGAACCCTCGCTCTCGTCCTTCCCGTCGTTCTCGTGCTCTCCGGCACGCTCGCGGTCACCCGTGTGCCGTGGGCGGCGCCGAACGCCGAGTCGCAGGTCCTCACGGCCTCCTCGGGCAACGCCTCGACCCAGGCCACGGCGCGCGCGCCGCACGAGGTGCTGCGCGACCGCCTGCTGCGCGATCTCCAGGAGAAGAATCCCGGCGTCGCGCTCACGCACCTCCAGGAGGCCACCAACGGCCGTCCCTCGCTGGCCCAGCACTGCGCGGAGATCGCCCGCGCGCTCGGCCGCGCGGCGGTCGCCAAGTACCACTCGGTCAAGCAGGCCCAGGCCTACTCGCGGCCCGTCTGCGACACGGCCTTCGCCTCCGGCGTCGTCTCGCAGAGCCACTGAGGCGCCCCTCCGGGCGCCACCGTCGCTCGTCACGGGCGTGCGCGACCGGCCGCACCGCCGCACGCGGCACGGCATATCGTGCGGAGCATGACCGGCACGCACGCCCACACCCTTCCCACGCAAGCCGTGATCCTGGCCGGAGGCCAAGGGTCACGGC
>NZ_JBFAPH010000104.1:0-18462 GCF_040675635.1 Streptomyces sp. NPDC049577 | reverse complement strand
GAGCGGGGCGAGCGGGTCCGGCTCGTCTTCGTCAACGACACGACGATGTGGCACCCGATGCACCTGCACGGCCACACGTTCGCCCTGCGGGGCGGACCGGGCGGCGGCGGGGTCCGCAAGGACACGGCGATCGTGCTGCCGGGGAAGCGGCTGGAGGCGGACTTCGACGCGGACAATCCGGGCCTGTGGATGATCCACTGCCACAACGTCTACCACTCGGAGTCCGGGATGATGACGGTGCTGGGCTACCGGCGGTAGGCCGGCCGGCGGGTCTTCGCCCGAGTGCGGCCGGCTCGGCACCGCCGGGCCGGTCCGCACCGGGCCGAGCGCCGCCATCCGCCGACCAGGCCCGCGTGGTCCCGCTCACACACCCTGCACCGACACCCCATTGCGTCAGTCAGACGATTACACTGGCGGGCGTGGCTCAACTTCGTCTCGCCCTGAATCAGATCGACTCCAGCGTCGGCGACATCGCCGGGAACGCGGAGGCGATCGTCCGTTGGACGCGGCACTCCGCCGAGCAGGGTGCCCACCTGGTGGCGTTCCCCGAGATGGCGCTGACCGGCTACCCGGTCGAGGACCTGGCGCTGCGCTCCTCGTTCGTCGAGGCCAGCCGGGAGGCGCTGCGCGCGCTCGCCGGCCGGCTGCGCGACGAGGGCCTGGGCGAGCTGCCGGTGATCGTCGGCTATCTGGACCGCAGCGACGAGGCCCGGCCGCGCCTGGGCCGCCCGGCCGGCGCCCCGCGCAACGCGGCGGCCGTGCTGCACCGCGGCGAGACCGTGCTGACCTTCGCCAAGCACCACCTGCCCAACTACGGCGTCTTCGACGAGTTCCGCTACTTCGTGCCCGGCGAGACCATGCCGGTGCTGCGCGTGCACGGCGTGGACGTCGCGCTCGCCATCTGCGAGGACCTCTGGCAGGAGGGCGGCCGTGTGCCGGCCGCCCGCACCGCCGGCGCCGGCCTGCTGCTCTCGATCAACGCCTCCCCCTACGAGCGCGAGAAGGACGACACCCGGCTGGAGCTGGTGCGCAAGCGTGCCCAGGAGGCCGGGTGCACCACCGCCTACCTGGCGATGACCGGCGGCCAGGACGAACTGGTCTTCGACGGCGACTCGATCGTCGTCGACCGCGACGGCGAGGTGATCGCGCGGGCCCCGCAGTTCGAGGAGACCTGCCTGGTCCTCGACCTGGAGCTGCCCCAGGCCCCGGCCGAGGTCCCCTCGGGCGTCGTCGACGACGGACTGCGCGTCGAGCACGTGACGCTCTCCGCCGACCCGCTGCCGGCCTACGAGCCCGTCCACCGCGGCGGCCTGGCCCGGCACCTGGGCGACGACGAAGAGGTCTACACGGCCCTGGTCGAGGGCCTGCGCGCATACGTCCGGAAGAACGGCTTCCGGAGTGTGCTCATCGGTCTCTCCGGCGGCATCGACTCGGCGCTCGTGGCGGCGCTCGCATGTGACGCGGTGGGCGCGGAGAACGTGTACGGCGTGGCGATGCCCTCCCGCTACTCCTCCGACCACTCGCTCAGCGACGCGGCGGAGCTGGCCCGGCGCACGGGCCTGCACTTCCGCACCGTGCCGATCGCGCCGATGTTCGACGCGTACATGGGCGCGCTGGGCCTGACCGGGCTGGCCGAGGAGAACCTCCAGTCGCGGCTGCGCGGCACGATGCTCATGGCCATCTCCAACCAGGAGGGCCACATCGTCCTCGCGCCGGGCAACAAGTCCGAGCTGGCCTGCGGCTACTCCACCCTCTACGGCGACTCGGTCGGTGCCTACGGCCCGATCAAGGACGTCTACAAGACCGGCATCTTCCGGCTGGCCCGCTGGCGCAACCAGGCGGCGGCCGAGCGCGGCGAGACCCCGCCGATCCCGGAGAACTCCATCACCAAGCCCCCGAGCGCGGAACTGCGCCCGGGCCAGGTCGACACGGACTCCCTGCCGGACTACGAGGTCCTGGACCGCCTGCTGGAGCTGTACGTCGACCGCGACCAGGGGTTCGCGGCGATCGTCGCGGCGGGCTTCGAGCCGGAGCTGGTGACCCGGGTGCTGCGGATGGTGGACACGGCGGAGTACAAGCGGCGCCAGTACCCGCCGGGCACGAAGATCTCCCCGAAGGGCTTCGGCAAGGACCGCCGCCTGCCGATCACCAGCCGCTGGCGCGAAGGGGTCTGACGCCCCACCGCGACCGCCCGTGCCGGCCCCGCCGGCACGGGCCTCAGCCCACCGCCCGCTTCACCAGCCCGGCGATCCGCGCCTCCACCTCGGCCGTCACCTCGGTCAGCGCGAACGCGGCCGGCCACATCGTGCCGTCGTCCAGCCTCGCCCGGTCGCTGAAACCGAGCGTCGCGTAACGGGACTTGAACTTCTCCGCGCTCTGGAAGAAGCACACGACCCCGCCGTCCAGCGCATAGGCCGGCATCCCGTACCACAGCCTCGGCGCCAGCTCCGGGGCACTGGCCATGATCACGGCATGCACACGCTCGGCCATCACCCGGTCCGCGTCCGGCATCCCGGCGATCTTCGCGAGCACATCCCGCACCGCCTCCGCCGCCTTCTCCTCACGCGACACACGCCGCGCCGCCTTCTTCACCTCCCGCGCATGCTCCTTCATCGCGGCCCGCTCCTCGGCCGAGAACCCCTCGTACCCGCCGCCGTCGGTGCTGCTCATGGCAGACCTCCCCCGTCTCGGTGTGCTGTCAGGGGGGACCCTAGCCCCGCCCACTGACAACCGGGCCGGTCGGCCGAACCGGCCGGCGCCCGCACCCGCGTGGACGCGACGCGCTCACTCCCCGGTCACCCGGAGGGCGGGGGCATCGCGCTGTCCGCGCACGACCAGCCCGTCCAGCAGCCTCGCCGTCGCCTCCGCCACCGCGTCCACCGCCTCGTCGAAGACCTCGCGGTTGTGCGCGGCCGGGGCGCGGAAGCCGGAGACCTTGCGGACGTACTGCAGGGCGGCCGCCCGGACGTCCTCCTCGTCCGGGTCCGGCGTCACCGGCGGCCTAAGCGTCTTGATGCTGCGGCACATGCTCCAAGTGTGCACCCGCGACCACCCGCGAGCCGTTCGCGTCGCGGTCCAGCGCCCCCGCCGTCACCGCGATCGCCAGGCCGGCCACGGCCAGGGCCGCGCCCACCAGCGTCGGGGACGTCCAGCCCCAGCCGGCCGCGATGGCCGCGCCGCCCAGCCAGGCGCCGCCCGCGTTCGCGAGGTTGAACGCCGAGTGGTTGGAAGCGGCGGCGAGGACCGGGGCGTGCCGGGCCTTGTGCATGACCAGCATCTGCAGCGGCGTGGTCGTCATGAAGCCGACCGCGCCCAGCAGCACCACCGTCACCGGCGCCGCCCACTTCACGTGCACCGTGACGTCGAAGAGCAGCAGCACGACCGCCAGCGCGGCCAGCGAGCCGTACAGCGTGGCGCGCGGCGCGCGGTCGGTGAGCCGGCCGGCGGCGAGGGCGCCGAGGGTCATGCCGGTGCCGAAGAGGGCCAGCACGAAGGTGACCGAGGTCGCGGAGAAGCCGGTGACCTGCGTGCTCATCGAGGCCAGGTAGCTGTAGACGGCGAAGACGCCGGCGAAGCCGAAGACGGCGGTCAGCAGGGCGAGCAGGACCTGCGGTGCGGCCAGGGCCCGTACCTCGTGGGCCAGGCCGCCGCCCGCCTCGCGCGGGACGGGCGGGACGAGCAGGGCGAGCGCGCCCATGGCGAGGACGCCGATGCCGGCGACGACCAGGAAGGTCACCCGCCAGCCGAGGTGCTGTCCGAGCAGGGTGGCGGTGGGAACGCCGACGATGTTGGCCACGGTCAGGCCGAGGAACATCGTCGCGACGGCCCGCGCCTGCCGCCCGGGGGCCGCCAGCCGCGCGGCGACGACCGAGCCGACGCCGAAGAACGCGCCGTGCGGCAGCCCGGCCAGGGCCCGGGCCGCGACGAGCGGGCCGAAGGAGGGGGCCAGCGCGGAGGCCAGGTTGCCGACCGTGAAGAGGCCCATCAGCGCGACGAGCAGGTGCTTGCGCGGAACGCGCGAGCCGAGGGCCGTGAGCAGCGGCGCGCCGACGACGACGCCGAGCGCGTAGGCCGAGACCAGGTAGCCGGCCCGGGGCACGGAAGTGTGCAGGTCACCGGCGACGTCGGGCAGCAGGCCCATCATCACGAACTCGGTCGTTCCGATGCCGAAGGCGGAGATCGCCAGTGCAAGCAGCGCCAGGGGCATGGGGTGGTGCCTTTCGGGTGGGGGGTCGCGGGCAAGCCCTCCACCCTACGGGCCGTTCGTCAGATCTTCACGCGGGCCGCCACCGGCAGGTGGTCGCTGTCGGTCGCGGGCAGGGTCCACGCGGAGACCGGGTCCAGTCCGCGCACCATGATCTGGTCGATGCGGGCCATCGGGAAGCTCGCCGGCCAGCTGAAGCCGAAGCCGTCGCCCGCCGCGCCCTGCGCCGAGCGCAGCTGTGAGGTGACGGGGGCCAGGGAGCGGTCGTTCATGGTGCCGTTGAGGTCGCCGAGGAGGACGACCTTCTTGACCGGCTCCTGGGCGATGGCGCGGCCGAGCGCCTCCGCGCTGTTGTCGCGCTGGTCGGCGGTGAAGCCGGCGTTGAACTTCACGCGGACCGACGGGAGGTGGGCGACGTAGACGGCCACCGGGCCGCGCGGGGTCTCGGCGGTGGCGCGCAGCGCGCGCGTCCACCCCATCTTGATGTCGACCGGGCGGGCGTCGCGGAGCGGGTACTTGCTCCACACGCCGACCGTGCCCTGCACGGAGTGGTACTTGTAGGTGCCCGCCAGCGCGTGCTCGTACAGCTCGGAGCGGGTGAGCTCCTCCAGGGCGACGATGTCGGCGCCGGAGGCGGCCACGGCCTTGGCGGTGGCCGTGGGGTTGGGGTTCTCGGCGTTGACGTTGTGGGTGGCGACGCTGAGGTCGCCGCCCTTGCCGGACTTGTCGCTGATCAGTCCGCCGAAGAGGTTGAGCCAGACGAGGGCGGGCAGCAGGAGCGCGATCAGCGCGGTGACCGAGCGGCGCGCCACGGCGAGGACCAGCAGGACCGGGATGCCGAGGCCCAGCCAGGGCAGGAACGTCTCGGTGAGGCTGCCGAGGTTGCCGACCCGGTTGGGGATGTCGGCGTGCAGCAGCATCAGCAGACCGAGCAGGACGGCGACCGCCGCCACGACCAGACCGCGCCGCCACATGCCGGGCCCCTTCCAGTCGGTCCGCAAGGCGGTCTTCCAGTCCTTCTTCCCGTCTTCCGGCTTCCCGCCTGCCGACCGGTCCGTCCGCCATTCCGGCCGCCCGGGCGTCCCTCCGCCGGGGTTCGGGCCGGTCCACTGCGGACCGGCTCCCCCGCGGCCCGTGTCCTCCGTGTGTGCCTGCGGCATCCCGCTGTCCTCACTGCCTCTTCAGCTGCGTCCCCGCCGGCACGACGATAAGTGATCATCGTGCGGCCGGGCTTCCCGGACGCCCCTGGCGGGGGCGTCGGGGAGGAGGACGAGCCCCCGCCCCGGGCGGGTTCCTGCTGGTGAGCCGGTAACGGCGGCTGTGACACAACGGGCACATTCAGCGGGGCCGCACGCCCTCCAGAACGGCGTCGACGATCTGCTCGGCCAGCCCCTCGGGGAGCTCCTTCCACTCGTGGAGCACGGCCCGGGAGAGCATCGGGCTGACGAACAGGTCGGTGAGCAGGTCGAGGTCGAGGCCGGGGCGGATCTCGCCCTCGGTGGTGCCGCGCCGCAGGACGGCGATCATGGCCTCGCGCCGGGCGGTGACGACCGTGTCGTGGTACTCCCGCCACAGCCGGGGGTGGGCCCGTACCTGGCTGACGATGGTGCGCAGTACGGCGGAGGAGCGCTTGGCGAGGACGCGCCGCCGCAGGTGTTCGAGCATGGTGACGAGGTCGTCGCGGACGGACCCGCCGGGGAGCTCGGGCTCCGGGGCGTCCAGGGAGCGCAGCACGTGCAGGAGCAGCTCCTCCTTGCCCGGCCAGCGCCGGTAGACGGTGGCCTTGCCGACGCCGGCTTCGCGGGCCACCCGCTCCATCGACAGTTCGCCGATGGTGGCGCCCTCCTCCAGCAGCCGCAGCACGGATTCGACGACGCGTGTGTCGACGTCGGCGCTGCGCGGCCGCCCGCGCCGTTCGGCGGGCTGCGGGGGCACGGAGGTGTGTGCCGCGCGGGTGTCGCTCACTGGCCCGCTCCCGCTTCCTCGGCCTCTTCCCGCCGCTCGTCGGGGCGCGGGCCGGACTGCGCGGGCACGGCCTGCTTGCCGGGCAGGAAGAGGGTGACGACGATCGCGCCGAGCACGGCGACGGCGGCGGCGCCTATGACGGTGACGTGCATGGCGTGCAGGAACGCCTCGTTGGCGGGGCCGACGAGGGCCTTGCCGGCGGGGCCGAGCCGCTGGGCGAGGGCCAGGGTGCCCTCGATGGACTCACCGGCCGCGTGCCGGGCGGCGTCGGGCAGGCCGGGGACGGCGTCGAGGGTGCCGGAGATGCGGTCCCGGTAGGTGGTGGAGAGCAGGGAGCCGAGCACCGCGACGCCGAGCGCGCCGCCGATCTGCCGGAAGGTGTTGTTCACGGCCGACCCGGAGCCGGCCTTCTCGCGCGGCAGCGACTGCATGATCGAGACGGTGGCGGGCGGCATGATGTGCGCCATCGCGGTGCCCTGGCAGAAGAACAGCACCTCCAGCACCCAGATCGGGGTGCCGGCGTCGAGCAGCAGGAAGCCCGCCATGGTGGCGCCGACCAGCAGCATGCCGACGGCGCACACGGCGCGGGCGCCGAATCTGGCGACGGCGTGCCGGGCCCGGGGCGCGAAGATCATCTGCGCGGCGGCCAGCGGCAGCAGGAGCAGACCGCTCTGCAGCGGGGAGAAGCCGCGCACGCTCTGGGTGTAGAAGACGATGAAGAACGTGACGCCCATCAGCGCGAAGAAGACCAGCGCGATGGAGGAGACGGCGGCGGAGAAGGCCGGGTTGCGGAAGTAGCGCACGTCGATGGCCGGGTGCGTGGAGCGGCGCTCGTGCAGTACGAACAGCACGAGGACGAGCAGGCCGCCGCCGACCGTGCCGTAGACCTCGGGGCGGGTGAAGTCGGCCAGCTGGCCGCCCTTGATGATGCCGTAGACCAGCAGGACGAGCCCTATGACGGACAGCAGCACGCCGAGCGGGTCGAGCCGGCCGGGCCGCGGGTCCCGGGAGTCGGGGACGAGCAGCGCCATGGCCACGACGGCGACGAGCACGATCGGGACGTTGACCAGGAAGACCGAGCCCCACCAGAAGTGGTCGAGCAGGATGCCGCCGGTGATCGGGCCGATGGCGATGGCCAGCCCGACGGCGCCGGCCCATATCCCGATGGCCTTGGGCTGCTCCTCGCGCTCGAAGACGTTCATGATGATCGCGAGGGTGGCGGGCATGACGAACGCGCCGCCGAATCCCATCACCGCGCGGAAGGCGATCAGCTCGCCGGGCGAGCCGGCCAGGGCGGAGAGCACCGAGCCGATCCCGAACACGGCCATGCCGAACAGCAGCGTCTTCTTGCGGCCCAGCCGGTCGCCCAGCAGGCCGGCCGTGAACAGTATCCCGGCGAAGACGAGCGTGTAGGAGTTGATCGCCCACTCCAGCTGGCTCTGCGTCGCCCCGAGCCCGGTGGGCGCGGGCGAGGCGATGGTCTTCATCGCCACGTTGAGGATCGAGTTGTCCAGGACGACGACGAGCAGGCTGAACAGCAGCACGGCGAGTATCGCCCAGCGCCTGCGGTGGACCGATTCGGGGATCTTGCGGGGCTCGGAGGCGCCCGGTGCGATGGCCATGTCTCCAGCCTAGTCACTTCCAATACGATCCCGTCTCGTATTGAAAATTCTGGAAGTATTTCCCCTCGGCGATCCCGGGCAGCGGGCGTGACGGCTTTACCGGGGGTCCCTACCGCGCCCGCACGGGCCGTGTCAGCATGGAGGTGATCCGGGGACGCCGTCAGGGCGCCTCGAGACGACACATCAGGAGTCATCGCCATGACGCATGCCGTGAAGACCCCCGACAGCAGCAAGGCGCTGTACGGCGGGACCAGCTCCCGGCGCATCACCGTCCGCGACATCGCCGCCGCCAAGGCGCGCGGCGAGAAGTGGCCCATGCTCACCGCCTACGACGCGCTGACCGCCTCCGTCTTCGACGAGGCGGGCATCCCCGTCCTGCTCGTGGGCGACTCCATGGGCAACTGCCACCTCGGCTACGAGTCCACGGTCCCGGTGACCATGGACGAGATCACCCTGCTCTCCGCCGCCGTCGTTCGCGGCACCAAGCGCGCCCTGATCGTCGGCGACCTGCCCTTCGGCTCGTACCAGGAGGGCGCGGTACAGGCCCTGCGCAACGCCACCCGGCTGGTGAAGGAGGCGGGCGTCGGCGCGGTCAAGCTGGAGGGCGGCGAGCGCTCGGCCCACCAGATCGAGCTGCTGGTCCAGGCCGGCATCCCGGTCATGGCCCACATCGGCCTCACCCCGCAGTCCGTCAACGCCTACGGCGGCTACCCGGTCCAGGGCCGGGGCGAGGAGGCGGCCCAGCAGCTGCTGCGCGACGCGAAGGCCGTCCAGGACGCCGGCGCCTTCGCCGTCGTGCTGGAGCTGGTCCCGGCCGAGCTGGCCGCCGAGGTCACCCGCATCCTGCACATCCCGACGGTCGGCATCGGCGCCGGCCAGGAGTGCGACGCCCAGGTCCTGGTGTGGACCGACATGGCCGGCATGACGGCCGGCCGGGTGCCGCGCTTCGTCAAGCAGTACGCGAAGCTGCGCGAGAGCCTGGGCGACGCGGCGAAGGCGTTCGCCGAGGACGTCGTCGGCGGCGCGTACCCGGCGGAGGAGCACTCCTTCCACTAGGAATGCCGGCGGTCTGTCGGTGATCTGTCGGCGCCCGACAGCACCGGCGGGCCGCCGTCGCCCGGTTGTCGGCGGGTTGTCAGTGACCGCTGTCAGCCTAGGGGCATGACGCGACAAGACATCCCCCGAAGCGGCGGCATGGCCGTCCAAGTACGGGGCCTGGTCAAGCACTTCGGCAAGACCAAGGCCCTGGACGGGGTGGACCTGGACGTGCGCGAGGGTACGGTCCTCGGGGTCCTGGGCCCCAACGGCGCCGGCAAGACCACCCTGGTGCGCTGCCTGTCCACCCTCATCCGCCCCGACGCGGGCACCGCCCGCGTCGCCGGGTACGACGTGCTGACCCAGCCCCGCCAGTTGCGCCGGGTCATCGGGCTGACCGGGCAGTACGCCTCGGTCGACGAGAAGCTCCCCGGCTGGGAGAACCTCTACATGATCGGGCGGCTGCTCGACCTCTCCCGCAAGGACGCCCGGCGCCGCGCGGACGAGATGCTGGAGCGGTTCTCGCTGACCGAGGCCGCCAAGCGGCCCGCCGGCCAGTACTCCGGCGGTATGCGCCGCCGGCTCGACCTGGCCGCCTCCATGATCGGCCACCCGGCCGTGCTCTACCTGGACGAGCCCACCACCGGCCTGGACCCCCGCACCCGCAACGAGGTGTGGGCCGAGGTCCAGCGGATGGTCACCGAGGGCAGCACCGTCCTGCTCACCACCCAGTACATGGAGGAGGCCGAGCAGCTCGCCCACGAGCTGACCGTCGTCGACCGGGGCCGGGTGATCGCCGAGGGCCGGATCGACGAGCTGAAGGCCAAGGTCGGCGGACGTACCCTGCAGATCCGCCCGGCGGACCCGGCCGAGCTGCCCCTGATGGCCGAGGCCGTCACCCGGGCCGGGCTGGACGGCATCGCCGGCGCGACCGCCGACCCGGCGGACGGCGTGGTCAACGTGCCGATCGTCAGCGACGAGCAGCTGACCGCCGTCGTCGCCCTGCTCGCCGAGCGCGGCTTCACCATCGCCGGGATCAGCACCCATCTCCCCAGCCTCGATGAGGTCTTCCTGGCCGTCACCGGCCAGAAGACCTCCGCCGCCCCGGCGGCGGAGGACACCGACGCGCTTCAGGAGGTCGCGTGAGCGACACACGCGCGGCCGCCGGGCCGCGGACGACGACGATGACCGACCCTGCGCCGCGTGGGCGGAGAAGCGAACCGGAGGGCAACGGCATGAGCGCCGTCACGCTCGGGGCGCCCGTGAAGGCGTCCGCCGGCGAGGGCCGGATCGGCCTGCGGGCCAATCTGCGGCACATCGGCGCGCTCGCGCGGCGCAATCTGCTGCAGATCAAGCAGGACCCGGAGTCGATGTTCGACGCCGTACTGATGCCGATCATCTTCATCCTGCTGTTCGTGTACGTCTTCGGTGGCTCCATCGCCGGCAAGGGCAACGAGCGGGTCTACGTCAACTACCTGGTTCCCGGCCTGATGGCGATGATGGGCATGAACATCGCCATGGCCGTCGGCTCCGGGGTCAACGAGGACTTCAAGAAGGGGGTGATGGACCGGTTCCGCACCATGCCGATAGCCCGGTCCTCCGTCCTCATCGCGAAGATCGTCGTCGAGGTGGGCCGGATGCTCGTCGCCACCGGCATCCTGCTGGGCATGGGCTTCGCCCTCGGTCTGACCGTCAAGACGTCCGCGCTGCACCTGCTGGCGGCGGTCGGCCTGTCCACGGTCTTCGGCGCCTCGCTCATGTGGATCTTCATCCTGCTCGGGCTCGCCATGAAGACCCCCCAGGCGATCCAGGGAGTCGCCATGATCGTGCTGATGCCGCTTCAGTTCGGCAGTTCGATCTTCGCGCCGACCCAGAAGATGCCGGGCTGGCTGGAGAGCTTCACCAAGTACAACCCGCTGTCCAACCTGGCGGACGCCGCCCGCAACCTGGTCAACGGCGGCCCGGTCGCCCACTCGGTGTGGATGACGCTGGCCTGGTCGGTCGGCATCACCCTGGTGACCGCGCCGCTGGCGGTCGCCCGGTTCCGCAGCAAGACCTGACCCGGCGGCCGTTCCGGTTCCGGGCATGGGTTGCGCGTCAGACGAGGGCAGCCGCCTCCGCGAGGGAGAGGCGGGTGCCCTCGGCGTACGCGCGGTCGTACGCCTCCTCGCCGAGGGCGGCGCGGATCATGGCCGCCGTCTCCCGGGCCAGTTCCCGCTCCACCGAGGGGGCGTGGAAGTGCGGCAGCCGCAGCGTCTCCCGGGCCCCGAGCAGCCGGGCTGCGGCCAGGAGACCGTCCGCGCCGCCGAGTTCCGCGTGCGCCCTGGCGCCGTACAGCAGGTGCATCGGCGGAAGCTGCGGCCCGACCATCGCGCCGAGCGGGTCGTCCGCCGTGGCCAGCGCGGCACGCACCCTGGGCAGGGCGTCGGCCGGTTTGCCCTCCAGGATGTCGACCCAGGCGAGCAGGCCGCTCATCATGCCCTGGAACAGCGGGATGGAACGCTCCTCGAACTCGTCCCAGAGCTCCTCGAAGATCTCCCGCGCCTGCGCCGGACGGCCGAAGTGCGCGATGTGGCTGCCGAGCTGCAGCCGGGCGAAGACCGCCGCGTCCGGGTTGAACCGCTCGGACTCCTCGACGGCCTCGTGCAGCATCCGCTCGGTCTCCTCCCGCCCCACCAGCCCGGCCTCTTTGAGCGCCCCGGCGAGATGGGTGCGCAGCATGGGCACCTGGGCCTGCGCCCCGACCACGCGGACGCTCTCGATGGCCGCCTGGTAGTCCTGGGCCGCGAGCGCGTAATCGCCGGCCCGCTCACGGGCCTCGCCGCGACCGGTCAGGGCCTCGGCCACACCCCAGTTGTCGCCGATCCGGCGGAAGATCTCCAGGCTCTCGTCGGCATCCTGCGCCCCGCTGCCCGCAGCACGCCGGTCGTTGAGGATCTTGGCGCGCAGCTGGAGGGCGTTGGCGAGCTCCCACTCGTAGCCGAGCTCACGGCAGCGGTCGACCATCGCGTTGATCGTGGCGTACACATCAGGGGCCTCTCCGACCAGCAGTGTGGCGAAGAACCACATCATGCCCGGCACCCGGCAGTTCTGCGGCCGGCCCTCGCCGTAGGCGGCGACGATGCCGTGCAGCATGCGCTGCATCCCGGGGGTCGCGACGACGCGCAGGTTGGACTCCATGTTGGCGAGGGCGACCAGCCGCACACCGCGCCGGGCCTCCTGCAGCAGATCCGGCGGCATGGGCGGCGGAGCTTCGGTGCACGACTCGTACAGCGGCGGGGCGGGTTCGACGGGCTCCGCGAAGGGGTCCGGGCCCAGGCCCGCCGCGGCCTCCGCCCAGGTGCGGGCGTCGCCGCGGTGGTCACGCAACCCCCAGAACCAGCCCAGGGAGAGCACCAGGCACAGCGCCTCCTGCTCGTCCCGGAGGGCGACGGCGTGCCGCAGGGCGGTGCGCAGGTTCTCGTGCTCCCGCTCCAGCCGTTCCAGCCAGCGGCGCTGTTGCGGGCCGCGCAGCAACGGGTCGGCGGTGCGGGCGAGTTCGCGGTAGAAGACCAGGTGCCGGCGGACGGTGTCCGTGCGTTCGCCGGCCTCGTCGAGGCGCTCGGCGGCGTACTCGCCGACGGTCTCCAGCAGCCGGTAGCGCATCTCGCCGTCGTCGCCGGGGGCCGCGACGACCAGGGACTTGTCGACCAGCGAGCCGAGCAGCGGGGCCACGTCCAGCGCGTCGACGTCCTCGCCGTCCGCGCAGACCGCCTCGGCGGCGGTGAGCTCGCAGCCGCCCGCGAAGACGGACAGTCTGCGCAGGACGGCACGTTCGGGCAGGTCGAGCAGGTCCCAGGACCAGTCGACGACCGCGCGCAGGGTCTGCTGACGGGGCAGCACGGTGCGGCTGCCGGAGGTCAGCAGCCGGAAGCGGTCGTCGAGGCGGTCGGCGAGGGTGCGCGGGGTGAGCGACCGCAGCCGGGCGGCGGCCAGTTCGATGGCCAGCGGCAGGCCGTCGAGCCGGCGGCAGATCTCGGCGCAGGCCTCGGGGTCGTCCGCCACGCGGAAGCCGGGCCGGGCGGCCGCGCCGCGGTCGGCGAGCAGCCGCAGCGCGACGGGGTCGGGCAGCGGCTCGACGGGACGCACCGACTCGCCGGGCACGGCGAGGGGTTCGCGGCTGGTGGCGAGCACGGTGACGCCGGGGCAGTGCGCCAGCAGCGTCTCGGCGAGCCGGGCGGCGGCGTCGACGACGTGCTCGCAGTTGTCGAGGACGAGCAGCATGCGGCGCCGGGCGCAGAGCTCCGCGAGCCGGGCCAGGGGGTCGTCGGCGGTGGCGTCGGTGGCGGCCCGCAGCCCCTCGGCGGCGGTGCCGCGCACCACGGTCTCGCGCCCGCCCAGCGCGGTGAGCACGGCCTCGGGCACGGTCTCCGGGTCGTCCACGGGCGCGAGTTCGGCGAACCACACCCCGTCGGGCCATGCCCCGTCGGCCACGGCCGCCGCCTCGGCGGCCTCCTGCGACAGCCGTGTCTTGCCGGCGCCACCGGGGCCGAGCAGCGTCACCAGCCGGTGGGCGGCCAAGTCCCGCCGGATGACGGCGAGATCGTCCTCCCGCCCGACGAACGAGGTCAGCCGCGCCCGCAGATTGCCCCGCGGCGCGGGCCCGGCGGGCGGGGCCGTCCCGGTGGCCGGAGGGGGTGGTGCCGGCGCCTCGCCGGCCGGCTGCCGGGCGAGCAGTTCGGCGTGCAGGGCGCGGAGTTCGGGGCCCGGGTCGGTGCCGAGGCGGTCGGCTATACGGCGGCGGACGTCCTCGTAGGCGGCGAGCGCCTCCGCGGGCCGGCCGGCGGCCCGCAGGGCGCGCAGGCGCAGCGCCTGGAGGGGCTCGTCGAGCGGGTGGGCGTCGCACAGGCCCGCGAGGTCGGGGAGGGCCTGGGCGGCGTCCCCGAGGGCCACGGCGGTGGCGAGCCGGGCGCGGCGGGCGGCCAGGTGACGGGCCTCGCAGCGGACCGCGCGGGCCGTGCCGCCGGGCAGGTCGGCCAGGGCCGGGCCGCGCCAGAGGGCGAGGGCGTCGTCGAGCAGTCCGGCCGCCTTGGCGGGGTCGCCGTCGGCCAGGGCGCGTTCGCCCTCGCCGGCGAGCCGCTCGAAGCGGTGCAGGTCGACGTCGTCGGGCTCGGCGCGCAGCCGGTACCCGCCGGCCTCGGAGACGACGGCGTCCCGGCCGACGGCGCGCCGCAGCCGTCCGACGAGCGCCTGGAGCGCGCCCGTCGCGTCGGCGGGCGGATCGCCGTCCCAGACGTCGTCGATCAGCGCGTCCGTCGTCCGCACCCGCCCGGGGTTCAGGGCGAGCGCGGCCAGCAGCGCGCGCAGCCGGGTGCCGCCGAGGGCCACGGGCCGGCCGTCGTCGGAATGGGCCTGGGTGGTGCCGAGGACGCAATAACGCACCGGACCATTCTCCACGCCCCGGGAGGGGCTCCCCCTGCGACATCCGTACGCGGCACGAAGTACCGTCGGCCGGTACGTTCGCGCGGCCGGGAGCGCCCCGGCCGCCACACCGATCCCGGGAGCACTCGAGAATGGCAATCCAAGCGACCCGCGGCGAGCGGCGCGTGAGCCCCGTCTTCCTCGCCCTCGTCGCCATCATGGCGGTGTCCATATGGGCGGTGTGGACCGACTACGCCGCCAGCCCCGGCTTCTCCGTGTTCCTCTTCGTCGTCTCGGGCTGGCTGGTCTCGCTCTGTCTGCACGAGTACGCGCACGCGCGCACCGCCCTGCACGGCGGTGACATCTCCATCGGGGCGAAGGGGTACCTCACCCTCAACCCGCTCAAGTACACCCACGCGGTGCTGAGCATCGTCCTCCCGCTGATCTTCGTGATCATGGGAGGGATCGGTCTGCCCGGTGGCGCGGTCTTCATCGAGCAGCACCGCATCCGCAGCCGCTGGAAGCAGAGCCTCGTCTCGGCGGCGGGCCCGCTGACGAACGCCCTGTTCGCCGTCGTCGTCACGGCGCCGTTCTGGCTGGGCGCGCTCGACGGGGTGCCGGACAACCTGCGTTACGCCCTGGGCTTCATGGCGCAGCTCCAGGTCACCGCGGCGATCCTGAACTTCCTGCCGATGCCGGGCCTGGACGGCTACGGCGTGATCGAGCCGTGGCTGCCCCACCGGATCCGCCGGCAGATCGCGCCGTTCGCGCTGTTCGGGATACTGGCCATCTTCGGCATCCTGCGCATCGAGCCCGTCAACCACGCCTTCTTCGACATGATCGACACCGTGCTGCGGGCCCTCGGCGTCACCGAGTGGGACTCCTACTGGGGCCAGGAGCTGTTCCGCTTCTGGGAGGGCACGCCGGACATACCGCCGCTGGACGGGCACGTGCTCGACGGCCTCTACGGCTGAGCTCAGCCGCCGGCCGCCGCGCGGTCGTTCTTCTCCTTGCGCACGTAGTACCAGGCGATGTTGGACGCGACGCCCACCAGCAGGATCCAGACGATGCCGAGCCAGCTGCCGCGCGCGAAGGAGACGACGGCCGCGGCGACCGCGAGGGCGCAGACGGCGAGGGCGTAGAGGGCGAGGCGGGGCATGGGGGCGGCTCCTGATCCGGTCCGGCGCATGTGCGTACGATCCCGGTCATTGTCCCCCACGCCCGCCGGGATCTTCCCGGGCCCGTCCCGGACGTCCGTGACCCGTCCTAGACGTCCGTGACCCGTCCTAGACGTCCGTGATCCGCAGGCCCGCGTGCGCCTTGTAGCGGCGGTTGACAGAGATCAGGTTGGCGACGAGCGACTCCACCTGGTGGGCATTGCGCAGCCGGCCCGCGAAGACGCCCCGCATGCCGGGGATGCGCGCGGCCAGCGCCTGCACGAGGTCGGTGTCGGCGCGCTTGTCGCCGAGCACCATCACATCGGTGTCGATCTCCGCGATCTCCGGGTCGGAGAGCAGCACGGCGGACAGGTGGTGGAAGGCGGCCGTGACCCGGGACTCCGGCAGCAGGGCGGCGGCCTGCTCGGCGGCGCTGCCCTCCTCGGGCTTCAGGGCGTAGGCGCCCTGCTTGTCGAAGCCGAGCGGGTTGACGCAGTCGACGACGAGCTTGCCGGCGAGCTCCTCGCGCAGCGCCTGAAGCGTCTTGCCGTGGCCCTCCCACGGCACCGCGACGATCACGATGTCGCTGCGCCGGGCGCACTCCGCGTTGTCCAGGCCCTCGATGCCCAGGCCCAGCTCGGCGGCGGCCTGCTCGGCCCGCTCGGCGGCGCGGGAGCCGATGATCACTCGCTGGCCGGCCTTGGCCAGCCGGTAGGCCAGGCCGCGGCCCTGGTCACCGGTGCCGCCGAGCACACCCACCACGAGGCCCGAAACATCCGGAAGGTCCCAAGGGTCCTTGGCCGGGGCCTTCTTCACGTCCTTGGCGTCCTTCGTGTCATCAGAAGCAGTCATGACAGCGATATTGTCACGCCCTTACCCGAACGGGTGAGGCGCGCCGCGCCCCGGTTTCCCGGCCCCCCGGCGGCGGCAGGATGCGGGCCATGGACGCCGTACGGGTCGCGCTGCTGCGGGAAGTGCTCGCCGGGACGGAGTGGCTCCAGACCACGCGCCGGTTCGCGGGAGCGCTGCGGACCTCCGTGGAGCGGTACGGCGGCGGTCTGCTGCTGGTCGGCACCGAGCGGTACGAGCCGTGGCACCTGGCCGCCCACCTGGACGACGAGGCCGCCTGGTCCGGGCTGCCGGAGCTGTCCCCGACGCTCGTCCGGCACCGGGTGCCGCCCGGCTCCCCGGCGCATCTGTCCGTCGGCCTGGGCCGGCTGGAGGCGGCCCGGCGGGGGGAGACGCTGCTGGTGGTGGCGGAGGACCGGCCCGGCGAGGGGCTGCTGGAGCGGGTGCACGACGCCCGGCGCGGCGGTACGACCGTCCTCGCGCTGGACGGCGGCCCCGAGGCCGGCCGGGGCTCGGAGCTGTGCGGGCTGGCCCACGACACGCTGGCCGTGCCGGCCGCGGCGGAGCTCGACCTCGACACCGTCCAGCACCTGGTCAGCGCGGCCGCCGGGGAGAACCGGCTGCCGCCGCGGCGGGGCCGGCGCTTCCGCGACCGGCTCGCCCGGCTCGCCGACCACCTCACGGCGCCGCCGCCGAGCCGCTGGTAATTCGGTTGCCGGCGCCCCGGCGGGCGCCGAGCATGGTCCCCCGTGACCGAGCACCATCCCCCTTCCCCCGAACCCCCCGAGTCCCCCGAGTCCTCTTCCGGCTCCCCCGCGCCGGGCCGGCTGCGGGCGCTGCTGCCCGATCTGACGCCCTGGCGCTCCTCCCGCGACTTCCGCCGCATGTGGCTCGCGGGCCTGGTGACGGTGTTCGGCAGCTTCCTCACCTTCGTCGCCCTGCCGGTGCAGCTCAAGGAGCTGACCGGGTCCACGGTCGCGGTCGGTGCGATCGGCGCGGTCGAGCTCGTCCCGCTGATCGTCTGCGGTCTGTACGGCGGCGCGCTCGCCGACGCCCTCGACCGCCGGAAGCTGATCCTGTGGACCGAGGCCGGCCTGGGCGTGCTGTCCGGGATGCTGCTGCTCAACACGCTGCTGCCGCACCCGCTGGTGTGGCCGCTGTACGTAGTGGCCGCGCTGGTCAGCGCCCTGACCGGACTCCAGCGCCCGGCCCTGCAGGCGATCGTGCCGCGCATCGTCCCGCACGAGCAGCTGCCGGCCGCGATCGCGCTGAACCAGATGCGCTGGCAGGCCGGCGCCATCGCCGGCCCTTCCCTCGCGGGCCTGATCATCGCCTTCGCGGGCCTGGAGTGGGCCTATCTGCTGGACGTCGTCTCGTACGCGGTCTCGGTCGCCCTCGCCATCGGGCTCGCCGCCTCGCCCGCCTCGCACGACGCCGAGAAGCCGTCGCTGCGCGGCATCCTGGACGGCGCCCGCTACGCCTGGGGCCGCAAGGAGCTGCTGGGCACCTACACCATCGACATGGCCGCGATGTTCTTCGCCTTCCCGACGGCGATCTTCCCCTTCCTCGCGGACGACCTGGACGCGAAGTGGGCGCTGGGCCTGATGTACGGGGCGGGCGCGGTCGGCTCGCTCGCCGTGACGCTGACCAGCGGCTGGGTGTCGCGCATCCACCGGCACGGCCGGATGGTGGTCCTCGCGGCGGCCGGCTGGGGCGGTGCCATGGCGCTGGCGGGCCTGATGGACAACATCTGGCTGGTGCTCCTCTTCCTGGCGGCGGCCGGCGGCTGCGACACGGTCAGCGGCCTGTTCCGCTCGGCGATCTGGGACCAGACGATCCCGGACGAGCTCCGCGGCCGGCTCGCCGGCATAGAGCTGCTCTCCTACTCGGTCGGCCCGCAGCTGGGGCAGGTCCGGGCGGGTGGCATGGCATCCGTGACCGGGGTCCGGGCGTCCGTGTGGGCGGGCGGCGTGGCCTGCGTGGCGAGCGTGGGGCTGCTGGCGACGGCGCTCCCGAGGCTCATGTCGTACGACGCGAGGACGAACGAGCACGCGGTCGCCATGCGGACGCTGCGGGCCACGGCGGTGACCGAGGCGGCGTAGGCCGCGCCCGGGGCCGGGGGCGCGCCGCGCGGCGGAGGCCGTACCGGGCGCGTGTCCTCGAACGCCGGACGGGCCGATTCGGCCCGTCCGGCGTTCGAGGGCCGGGGCGCGGGGGCGGAGCCCCCGCC
>NZ_JBFAPH010000103.1:0-18471 GCF_040675635.1 Streptomyces sp. NPDC049577 | reverse complement strand
CCCGCAGTCGTTTCTGCCGTCAGTGCAGGATTTCGGCCCGCAACTTCTCGTTGGGCGTTGCGATGTCCCAGTAACGGGCAGAGCCCCGCACGTCGCGGTAGACGCCCGTGCCCCCGGTGATGGCCATGTCGAGTGTTTTCGTTCCGCTCACCCCGAGCGACTGCATCGTCAGGGAGCCACCCTCGAGTTCTATCGTGAGCAAGCACTGCGTTGTGAGTTTTCCGCCATCGACATGAACGACCTGACACGATCCGCCGCCACGTCCGACGGTGCGGCCGTCCCTGATGACGCCGCCGGAGTAGACGTCCATATCGCCCAGGCTCGGTCCTGCTGGGCCGAGATCGGTAGCCGCGTACTGATCGTTGTGAATCCCCAGGTCGAGGACTTCGGCATGACTCCTCTTCGGGGTATCGGCGTCCGCGCTGTCCACGGTGCAGACGCCGGCCGCAGCGGCGGCCAGCGATACGGCGACGAACCTCGTGAGCGCCGCTCGCGTGATGCGCTTCCCCCGTTCCCGCCGGTGCACGGCAGCGGATTCCGGACTGCTGCTGATCATCATGGTTTCTCCTCGCTGTGATCTGTCTGAGCGACACCTCGACACTATGACCATGGAGTTATCTCGTCTAAGATCAATATGGTCAAGGCGTTATGTTCCGGGAGGCATGATGGAGCTGAACTCACTCAGGCAGTTCCTTGTGGTGGCGCGACTGGAGCACCTGAGCCGGGCGGCCGACGAGCTGCACACCGCACAGCCCTCACTGAGCCGCACCATCGCCCGGTTGGAGAGCGAACTGGGCACTCCGCTGTTCGACCGGAGCGGTCGGCTCCGGCTGAACGACGCGGGCAGACTCTTCCGCGATCACGTCGAACGTGCCCTCGGCGAGCTCCAGGCCGGACAACGCGCCGTCGCCGAAGCCACCAGCCAGGGCCTGGGCACGGTGAGACTGGCATCGGAAACCTTCCTCACCCTCACCGGCCCACTGGCGGCCTACAAGCGCGCCCATCCCGCCGTCGAGCTCGAGCTCCACTGGTCACCGGCCGAGGACATGGCCCGCCGCCTGCGGGCCCAAGAGGTCGACCTGTGTCTCGTCTCGCAACCGATCCGTGCCGAGGGTCTGGAGGCAGTGCAGCTCTTCGACGAGGAGGTGGTGGTGGGCACGCCACTCGGTCATCCCCTCGCGAGCCGCACGTCCGTGAGCATCCACGAACTCGCCGACCAGCCCTTCGTCACCGCCCGCGCGGGACACTGGCTACGCCGACTGCTCGACCGGCTCTTCGCCGCCCAAGGCCTCACCCCGAAGATCGTCTGTGAGAGCGACGAGCACAGTGCCATCGCGGACTTGATCGGCGCCGGACTCGGCATCGGTCTCGTCCCCTCCTTCGCCCGCCACACGGCCACATCCGCCCCCGTCAACTGGATCACGGTCGACAGCCCCGACTGCCGGCGCACGACAACCCTCTGCTGGGGCGCCGGCAACCACCTGTCGACCGCCGCCCGGCTGATGCGCACCATGATCACCAGCTGGAACTGGGACACCGGCGAACCCGGGGAGAATCCCTGACGATCCGCAACGCCCTCAGCGGCTCGCGGCGGAGCACTGCCGGCACCGGGCACGACCGGGGCAGGACGGCCGCGGGACAGCCGGGAGGGGGGAGCAGAGGATGGACGAACACCGCAAGGCGGTCACAGCCGGTCCTCGGCCCTCCGGTGCGGCGTCCCACGGCCGGCTTCGAACCGGGCGACGTCACCGGCAGGAGACGCAGCGCTTCCGCACCGAGGTGTGCCGGTGCCCCGGGCAGCTCTCCCCCGGCGCAGACACATGGGCCGCCCCTGCGCCTGCGCGGAGCCGTGCCGGGACGTCTGCTGCCACACCGCACGGCGCCGCCGGCCTGGCACTCCCCCGGCCCGTTGGGTGCCCCGGCCACCACGGTCGGTGGCGCTGCGGGCCTGGTGCGCCCCGCCCTGCCGGACCGGGCGGTCCACGCCCCTCCGCGGTTCAGGACGCCGTGCGCTCCACCGCCTCCTTGACGACCGCGGGCAGTGCGCCGGTGCGAGCCAGGATCTCCCGCTGGACGGACGCGCCGCCGCCCCGGGCGAACAGCCGGTCCAGGGATTCCTCCACCACAGCGAGGTCCCCGGACTCCGTCAGGGCGTCGCGGACGTGGTCCACCAGCGCGCGCACCACCGTCCGCGCCGGTGCCGGAGTCCACTCCAGCGGATGGACCAGCTCGTCCGTGACGCCCGACTTCGCCGCCCGCCACATCGCCAGCCGCAGCAGCCCCACGGACACCGGCTCCGGCGGCAGGCCGGCGCGCCAGTCGCGGGCCGCCGTGTCCACCAGGCCCCGGGTCAGGGCCGCCACCAGCACCGTGTCGTCCGCCTCCAGGCACACGTCCGGCACCCGGATCTCGACCGTGGGGTAGGTGCGCGACAGCCGCGCGTCGAAATAGATCATGCCCTTGTCGAGCAGCGTCCGCGTACCGAGCAGTTGCCGTACGTGCGCGTGGTACCGCTCCGGTCCGCCGAAGATCTCCACCGGCCCGGCCGACGGCCAGCGGCCCCACACCTGGCTGCGATAGCTGCAGTACGCGCTGTCGTTGCCCTGCCAGAAGGGAGAGTTGCCGCTGAGCGCGAGCAGGGGTGCGAGCCACGGCCGGATCCGGTCCAGGACCGCCACCCCCTCCTCGTCGGACTCCACGCCCACGTGCACATGGCACCCGCAGGTGAGCTGCTCCTGCGCGGTGAGCCCGAACTCCTCCGCCAGCTGCCGGTAGCGCCGGCCCGCGCTGAGCGACGGGTCCACGGGCAGCGGCGAGGTGGCCAAGGCGGCCACGGCGGCGCCCACGGCCTCCGCCCGTCCGGCGGCCGTGGCACGCCGCCGCCGTACCTCCGCCGCCAGGTCCGCCATGTCAGCCGTCGGCCGCGTGGCGGTCTCCAGCTGCTCCCGCTGGAGCTCCTTCTCCAGCGCGGGGTCCTCCTCGCCGGCCGGATCCTCCAGGGCCAGCACCGTCCCGGCCACGGCCCGCGGCTCCCCGCTGCCCGGATCCACCAGGAGGAGCTCCTCTTCCACACCGACGCTTCTCATGCTGCCGTCCACCCCTTTCCCGGGGACCCGCCTGCCGTTCCACCCCCGTATACCCATGTCGGGCAGGGCTGCCGCCGACGAAGGCGAACCACTTGCAGGCGACCGGCCCCGGCGCGCGGCCCGGGCCGGGAGGGGGACGGCCGGTTCGCCGCTCTGGGCGAGAACAGGACGCGAAGCGCTCGGTCCACGCACGCAGCCACATCGGCACGGGGCGGCAGGGAAGCGGCATCCTTTCCCCCGGCACGTTGATCACGAACCTGGCGGTATCCAGGGCCTCACGCGAATCGGCCATGGGGGTGGCTGTTGCCGCAACAGGTTCACCGGCAGGGCGTGGCCGCGTTGCAGCACGGCGAGCCATGGCCGCACTGCCGGCCCGGGCACGAGCCGGCGGTGGCGGGACGGGGGCCTTGACGAGACTTGCGGCAAGGCCCGCGAGCGTGCGGTCAGAACCAGTGCAGGCAGTGCGGCGGGCGCTCGGCGCGGAAGAGGGCGTCGGCGAGGGTGGCCGCGCCCGGGCGGTGGGCCCGTATGTGCCCGGCACGCACGAGCGTGCTGGGGGCGGTGCCGCC
The DNA here is from genome assembly GCF_040675635.1 of Streptomyces sp. NPDC049577. Classification (NCBI taxonomy): domain Bacteria; kingdom Bacillati; phylum Actinomycetota; class Actinomycetes; order Kitasatosporales; family Streptomycetaceae; genus Streptomyces; species Streptomyces sp. NPDC049577. Next base: position 14,816 of record NZ_JBFAPH010000103.1, on the reverse strand, counting down.
GAGGTAGACCGAGCCAAGGTCGCGGATGTCCAGGGACAGGTCGGGCTCCCGGTCCGTCGGGACGCAGTCGGCCTCGCCGTCCCGGACGGTCAGCAGGTAGCGGTCGTGCTCGCCGAGAAACGGGTCGTCGACGTCGAGGACGAGCTCGCCGTCGGTGGACCAACCGCGCGCGGTCAGCGCACGCGGGACGTCCAGCAGCCGCACCCAGAGCCAGTCGTCGTCGCTCACCTGGCCGGCACGGAAGTCCGCGAGCTGCCAGCGCAGCGGGTGCCCGAGCGGGAGGTTCTTGAACACGACCCGAGTGACCAGGTCGTGTCCGAGCACGAACCGGGCCAGGGCCGTGAAGACGGCATCGTCGGTGGCGACGGTCTCGTCGACCGTCAGGGTGCCGGACTCGACCGAGTAGCTGGCGTACCCGTCCGGGACACCGTCAGGGTCCCGGTGGACGGCGAGGTATCGCGGCGCCGCGGAGACCGGGGGGCGCCCCGCGCCCAAGGCCCACCAGCGGTGCGGCCGTGACAACGCGCCGGGCTGCGCACGGCGGTACCGGTCGTAGACCCCTTCCAGGATCTCGCCGCACTCGGCACGCCGCAGCACCTCCACCGAGCCCGCCTCCGGCCCGGTCCCCGGGGTGCCGGCCGTTCCACCCGCCCGGGACGGAGCGACCGCGGCCCTATCGCGCGGCACCGTCAGCCGCTGCGCGTAGGTCGCCGGTCCGTACCCGAACCTGCCGTAGATCGGGAACTCGGAAGCCAGCAGCACGGAGAGGAATTCCCCTCGGTCCCGCAGCTGAGCGAGCTGATACCGCATCATCGCGCGGAGCACACCCTGACGCCGGTGCGAGGGCAGCACACCGACGAAACTCACCCCGGAGACCGGGGCAAGGATCCCACCGGGCAGGGTCAGCTCGAAGGAGTACGCACCAGCAGTGCCGACGGCCCGCCCGCCCGCCGTCACGGCGAGCAGGTTGCGGTCCATCTCGAGCGCCGACCACCACAGTCCGCCGCCGCCCTCGCCCGGGGTTTCCGCAAAGAGCCCGAACGCGGCATGAAGTGTGTCGACGAAGACGTCGAGATCCTTGTCGGTCGCAGGCCGGATCTCCATTGTTGCCGCTGCCTCCTCGCGATATCGACACCGTGATCACGGCGCCCCGCCACAGTGCAGCGTTGACCCGTGCCCACGTCAAACCAATTACGGCCGGGCCCCGGCCGGTCAGAGCACCGCCCGCTCCCAACCCAGCCCCCCGGGACGAGTCGCGGTGGACAGGGCCGGCCACGGCGCTCCCCGCGCGGGAGCGCCGGCGCCAGGCTGTGACCGGCTGTGGCCTGCCGCCCCAGCAGATGCCTTTCTCACTGCGGACGCATGCGCGTTCGCGTCAGGGTGAGACCAGGACGCCGGGGTGTCGGGCGTTGCTGTTGCACCGGCGCAGGGTGGGTGTGCAAGACCCGGGGCCGGACGGTGTGGTGGGGGTGGCCGGAGATGGCGAGCGCGACTGCCGCAAGGGGCCTGAAGCGGGCTTCGATGGGGTTGGCCCAGGACACGTAGGTTTGGGGTGAAGCACAGCTCGGCCCTGCTCCGGGGCGCCCGGGGCCGGATCCGCCCCTTCGCATGGGCGGAGAGATTCCTCGGGGATCACGTAGACGGGGGCCCCGGTCGCCAGCCTTCCGGAGGGCACCCGTATCAACTCGCAGTGGTCCCGCCCCCCGCGCCGGATCCGATACCGGCCGGAGAAAAACACTCTCGAACCCGGCCGGACACGACCGGACATGAGCCGCAGGACTCGCCGAGTGCTGTCCCCCAGCTGCTGAGTGAAGCATCGGGATGATGTCCGCCAACACGCGGTCGGCAGGTGCCCTTCCCCCGGGAGTGCTCCGGTGAGGTCCTCGAAAATGGAGGCGCAGCTGTGGTGCCGGCTGTGTCAGGCTGTCGGATCGTCCCGGAAGACGACACTGGAGCGTGCGATGACGGCACCGTCCCGTTTGTTTCCGCTGCTGGAGCAGTTCGACTTCGCGTGCAGACGCCTCGCCGACCGGATGACAGGGCCGGTCACGGACAGTGGCGACGGGACGGATACCCCGGTAGGCCCGCTGACGGATGAGGAGTACTTCTGGGAACCGGTGCCCGGCTGCTGGTCGGTGCGGCGGCGCGTGGACGGGCCAGGGCCGCGCGCTGCTCTCCTGGCCGGCAGTGGTGACTGGGGGCGCGACGGCGCCTCCTACCCGCATCCCTGGCCGCCGCCCTTCACCACCATCGCGTGGCGTCTGAGCCACCTCAGCGAAATGCTGGCCCTGCGCGCCGACCACACGGCCGGCGGCCACGCGCTGACCCGGGACGACTACCCCGTCAGCGGGGACGCCGCAGGGGCTGTCGCGGCCTTCGACGCCGGGGCCGCGGCCTGGCGCAAGGCGCTGCTGAGCGCCGACGACGACGCACTCGACACCGTGGGGTACTGCACCTACCCGCACGGCAGCGATCCGGAGCAGCCGTTCATCACCATCGTGTGGTGGGTCAACCAGGAATTGCTCCACCACGGGGCCGAGATCGCCCTACTGCGCGATCTCTACCGCGCGCGACCGCGCTGACCCCTGCCACCGGCAGGTGGACAGGCACCACCACCCACGACCGTGCGTGCGCATGCGTGCGCTACCGCCTCGCGTGGGCCGGAGGCCTGTGGCCCCGTCCTTGGGCCGGAACACCGGGTCCAGTTCGCCGGTACCTGAAGGACCCGCTCGAGCTACCGCCGGGTGCCCACCGTGAGTTCGGTGTCGACACCCGCCCCGGAGCCGGCCGACCGAGCCGAGCGTGGTCCGCGCCTCGCCGGCGATCTGCTTGATGCCGGTGCCCACATGGCCCTGGCGCTGCAGGAGGCGCGATGCGGCGATGACGATCCATACACGGGCCTGCTATGACTTGATCACGGATGCTGACACACTTGACCCAATGGAACGTTTGATCGCCTAGCGGGCCTGCGAGCGACTGATCGTCGAGTTCGTCCGCCGGCTCGCCCTCGGGGATCCGGGCTCGGCGGCAGACCTGTTCACGCCGGACGGGACCTGGGCCTGGGCCGCCGGCGATCGCCGCATAGCCGGCCGCGAGGCTCTTCGTGACCACTTCGGCGGTCGGCCCACGGACCGGCTGTCGCGTCGTATGTGCACCAACATCCTGGTCACCGTGGCCTCTCCGGAGACGGCCACTGCCACCACCTACTTCGCCACGTACCGGGTCGACGGCCCCTCCGAGGACATGGTCCCGCCTCGGCTCCCGGCTCAAGTGGGGCACTACCACGTTCCTGTCCGTCGCCGGTCCCACGGAACGCGTCGACCAGCCTGAGCCTGGCCAGTCGTGACGCCAGGTGTCGACACGGCGGCCCCCCCTTGGACGCCGTCAATGCCCAGGCCCTGGCCGTCCTGCTGGCCCGGCCCGACCAACAGCGCCCGCAGGCAGCGGCGCCAGAAGCGCAGGGGCGCCGGGCCGGCGGCGGCCGCGGCCGCCGCCCTGACCGCCAAGGAGGCAGGCCGGAAGGGGCACCGACGGGACCTCGGCCACGGGGTGGAAGGGCATCGAGGCCACCGCCCAGCCGCAGTAGGCGACCGGGCTGGTGCCTGGTTCCGACGCTTTGGCCCCAGCGGCAGGGCCACGGGTCGTCACCCGCTTACGTGCCGCATGCCGTCTCCGACATCGACGCGCTTCCCTAGCTGTTGCGGGACATGACGTTGCTGACGCAGGCCACGTCGTGAAACCGAGGTGCCTGGGCGGGCGTCGGTCGGGTAGCGTGCGGGCCATGTCGAGTCCTGAGTCAGACAGGGTGGGGGCTTTCGGTCACGCCGTCAGCCCCCTGAACCACTGAGCTTGTAGCCCTGCCGCCGCGCCGCATTCTGCGGTCGGACGAGAGTGCCCATGGGGCTGGCCGCGGTGACGAGATGACCTGCTCGTGCTTCTCCTCACCTCGGAGCCACTCGATGCCACTCGCGCTGTATCTGCTTGCCATGGCGGTCTTCGCCATGGGTACTTCGGAGTTCATGCTCGCCGGCCTCGTGCCGGACATCGCTTCAGACCTCGACGTCACCGTCGGGACAGCCGGCACGCTCACATCGGCCTTCGCGATCGGCATGATCGTCGGTGCCCCGCTCATGGCAGTACTTGCCCGTAACTGGCCTGCACGGTCGAGCCTGCTTGGGTTCGTCCTCGTGTTCCTGGCAGCCCACGCCATGGGCGCTGCCACCTCGAACTTCCCCGTGCTGTTCGCGACCCGGGTAGTCGCAGCCCTCGCGAATGCCGGATTCCTCGCCGTAGCCATGACGGCCGGCGCCGCGCTTGTCTTGCCCGACAAGAAGGGACGGGCGCTGGCCGTGCTGCTGTCAGGCACCACGGTGGCCACGATTGCCGGGGTCCCAGGGGGAGCGGTCCTGGGTACGTTCCTCGGCTGGCGGGCCACGTTCTGGGCTGTTGCCGCTCTCTGCCTGCCCGCAGCCATCGGCGTCCTCACAGGCATCCCAGCGGGTCCGACCGAGGCAGACGAGAGCGAGGGGCCGACCTTGCGAGCGGAGCTCGCACAGCTCAAGCGTCCGCGGTTGCTCCTGGCGATGCTGCTCGGCGCGCTGGTGAACGCGGCTACCTTCGCAAGCTTCACCTTTCTCGCCCCTGTCGTGACCGACACCGCCGGGCTGGGCGAGCTGTGGGTCTCTGTGACTCTGGTGCTCTTCGGTGTCGGCTCCTTCGTCGGCGTCACCGCTGCCGGGCGGCTGTCCGACCAGCGCCCCGGCCTGGTCCTCGCGGTCGGGGGTCCGCTGCTGCTCATCGGCTGGCTGGCCTTGGCCCTACTGGCCGACAAGCCGGTCGCTCTGCTTGCCCTCGTGTTCGTGCAAGGGGCCCTGTCGTTCGCGCTGGGCAGCACGCTGATCACGCGGGTCCTCTATGAGGCGGCAGGAGCCCCCACCATGGCCGGCTCCTACGCGACCGCCGCACTCAATGTCGGCGCAGCCTTTGGACCACTCGTCGCCGCGGCCACCCTCGGCTCCACGGTCGGGGACCTCGGGCCGCTGTGGACAAGCGGGTTCCTGGTCGCGGTCGCGCTGCTCATCGCGCTCCCCCTGCGCACTGTGGTCGCGGCCAGCCGGAGCACCGAGGTGCTCCCGTGACGCATCCGAACGCCCCCTTGACCATCGAGGGACGCCGAAGGCTCGTGGAACGCTGCCGCAGCCGCCCAATCGCGCACGTCGCTGCCGAGGCCGGCGTCTCCCGCGCCTGCCTGCCCAAGTGGAAGAATCGCTACGACCAGTACGGCGAGGCCGGACTGCGGGACCGCTCCAGCATTCCGCACTCCTCCCCGGTCCAAACGCCGCCCGAGGTCGTCGAACGGATCGAACGACTACGGCGGGACAACAAGTGGTCCGCCCGCAGGATCGCGCTCGAACTCGAGGGCCAGGGCGTGAGGATCAGCGAACGAACCGTGGGCCGGTGGCTGGCGCGCCTAGGCATCAACCACCGCCGGTTCCTCGACCTCGACGGCTCTGCCAATCGGCACCCGCCGAAACGGATCGTGGCCCGCTACCCCGGCCACATGGTCCACCTGGACGTCAAGAAGGTCGGGCGCATCCCCGACGGCGGCGGATGGCGGGCCCACGGACGCGACTCCGAACAGGCCAAGACCGCCCAGCGCGCGAAGACCGCAGGAGCCAAGGGCGGATACGTCTACCTCCACTCAGCCGTCGACGGGTTCTCCCGCCTGGCCTACACGGAACACCTCCCCGATGAGAAGGCCACCACCACCGTGGCGTTCTACAACCGTGCCCGCGTGTTCTTCGCCGCCCACGGCATCCACCGGATCGTGCGCGTGGTCACCGACAACGGCGCCAACTACCGGGCCGCGGTCTTCGTACAATCACAGTCTGGAACGTCCACTACAACTACCACCGGCCTCACACCGCCGTCGGCAACCGTCCTCCAGCCTCACGCCTCCGCAACAGCGTCACCAACGTCATGTCCAGCAACACCTAGCCGGTACGGCTGGTCAACACGCTGCACCGCCTGCGAAGCGAGCCGTTCTTCGTCTCCTGCAAGCAGCGCCTGCGCGAACTGCTTCAGGCACGGGCCGGCCAGAGGTTTTTCAATGTCGGGGGTCATCGGGGCGGGTTCCTCTGTGTAGGCATGGTGGCTGCGAGAGGGAGGCGACGGGCCGCCGACCACATCCCGGGGGGCTGTCCGCCGCGCACGTGGGAGTCAACCGCCGCTTCCCGCTGCGGGGTCAGGAAGGAGTCGTGCCGACTTCTCGATGACGGTCAGGAAGTGTTGTCCGAGGCAGACCAGGAGGGCAAGCTCAAGGCCCTCGTCGAGGCCTCCTTCCTGCTCGAGAAGGCCGCGAAGGCCCACGCACTGGGTGACACGAACCGGGTCACGGGAAAGCTCGTGCTGGCCGTTCCCTGAACCGTTCAACCGGTCATCCTGTATTGGCAATTGGCCTCCTGTCGCACCGCCCCGCTCGCTACCGTGGCTGTCACCGCGGCAGCGAGCGCGGTGGGGGAACCGGGGGAACGGGGGAAAGGCGATGACCGATGCCGGGGGTGCCAATGGAGCCTTGCCGTGGGCGGCCGTACCGCGTGACGACGTGCTGGCCGGCGGAACGCACTACAACGTCGCCACGAGGCTCCTCGAGGTGCGTGACCGGCTGACGCCGGAAGGAGTGGGCCAGGCCGGCAGCGACGTGTTCAAGAGGGTCTGCGTGGCCGCCTACTACTACCTGGCCCGGTGCGGTCACCTTCCCGAAGACACGCACGGCCGCGAGTGGAACGTCCACGCCAGCCGGTGCCTCTTCGGCCTCGTGCACGCGGTGGAGCCGGAGTACGTACCCGAGTCGATACGCAAGGTCCTCGACGAGGACCCGCAGCGGGTGCTCCCGGCGTACGAGACCGTGCACGCGGTCGGCAACGCGCTGTTCCTGAGCAGCGTGAAGGACGCGTTCGAGGAGGGCATCGTCGCGAGCGCCGCCCTGATCGCCTGGGCACGCGGGGAGTCCCGGGGCACGCCGTCCGAGCCCCAGATCACGTTCAACCTGGGCAACGCCCTGGTGGCGCTGGCGGACGTGAAGGACGCTCCGCCGAGGTCGAGGGAGAAAGGCGTCCACTGCATGCGCCGAGCCCTCGCCTCCCTGCCCGGCGGCGACCCCGACCGTACAGCGATGCTGGCCGAACTCCAGCGGCAACTGGCCGCTGATCCGCCCGTCGCGTACACCGACGGCAGTCCGGAAGCCGAAGTCAGCGCATACATGGGGGACGGCAGCCGGGAGCGGCTCGACAGGGCTGTCGACGCGCTGCGCGCCGCTGTCGATGATCCGAAGGCCGAAGAGCCGCATCGCAGCAGGCGGCGGGCCGCACTGGGGCAGGTGCTGCGCATGCGCTTCGAGCTCACCGGTGAGCTCACCGATCTCGACGCGTCGATCGCCGTGCTCGAGGGCATTCTCAAGGACCACGGAACGCTGGACGACGAGACGCTGGCCTCGAGTTCCTCCTTCCTGGGCCTGGCCCGCCTCGACCGGTACGTGACCTTCGGGCTGCGGGCCGACCTCGAAGCCGCAGCGGAAGCCGTCGATCACCCCTCCATCGCCCGGACGGCCGCCTCGCCCCACCACCCCCAGCGGCTCACCAACCGGGCTGCGGTCCTGACCATGCGGTTCCGTCTTCACCACGACCTCGCCGACATCAGGCAGGCCATCGACGACCTGGCGTTCGCGGTGTCGGCGACGCCGCCGTCCCAGCACGACCGCCCCGTGATGGTGATCAAGCTGGCCGTGGCCCTGCGCGAGCGCGGGATGCACACGAAGGAGCCGGGCCTCCTCGACGCGGCCGAGAAACTCCTCCGGTCCGTCGCCGGGGAGCCCACGGACGCCGGCCCCAACCAGCTGATGGCCCGGATGGAGCTGGCGCACCTCCTGCAGGTGCGGGCCTGGCTCCGCGGCGATCTCACGGACGTCGCCGATGCGGTCGACCAGTACGCGGCCACCGCGCTGGCGCAGGCCCAGGACCCGTGTCGCCTCGGTCATCCGCGTCACCTCCAGCTCGGGTCGCGCCGCAGCGACCCTACGGCAGGCCCGCCCGCACGGGCACCCGGCGTGCCAGCGGGAAGATTCCGCCGGATCCCGGCCATAGTGGGGCGTCATGAGCACCGAGAGCACCGAGAGCGGCGTCCCCGCCGACGAGGCCCCGGACGCGGCGCTCGTCGCCGTGGGCGTCGTCGCCGTCCTGGCGGTGGTCGCCTGGGCCGCGCTGGGCAAGCACTCCTTCGACGCGGTGTCCGCGACGGCCCTGCGCTGGGTGCTGTCCAACTTCGCGTGGCTCTTCGTCATCGCCGCCGATGTGTTCCTGGCGCTGTGCGTGATCATCGCCCTCGGCCGCTTCGGCCGGATCCGGCTGGGCGCGGACGACGACCGGCCGGAGTTCGGCGACCTCGCGTGGATCGCCATGATGTTCAGCGCGGGCATGGGCATCGGCCTGATGTTCTACGGCGTCGGGGAGCCGCTCCAGCACTTCGTGGCGCCGCCGCCCGGCAGCGGTGCCACCGCGGACTCCCCCGCGGCGGCCCGTACCGCGCTGGAGTACTCGTTCTTCCACTGGACCCTGCACCCCTGGGCGATCTACGGCATGGCGGGCCTCGCCCTCGCCTACGCCGGCTTCCGCAAGGGCCGCGGCAACCGGCTCAGCTCGGCCTTCGTACCGCTGCTCGGCCGGGAGCGGGCCAACGGCTGGCCGGGCCGGGCCATCGATCTGCTCGCCCTCTTCGCCACCGTCTTCGGCACGGCGACCAGCCTGGGCCTCGGCGCCCTCCAGGTCGCCAAGGGCCTGAACCTCACCACGGGCGTACGGGACACCCGGACCTTGGAGCTGATCATCATCGGCTCGCTGTCGGCGGCCTTCGTGCTCTCCGCCTTCTCGGGACTGCACCGGGGCGTGAAGTGGCTCAGCACGCTGAACATCGCGCTCGCCGCCTGTCTGATGGCCTTCGTCTTCGTCCTCGGCCCGACGGTGTTCGTGCTCAACGCGATCCCGGCCGCCACCGGCGGCTATCTGCACGACCTGGTGACGCTCGCGACGCGCACCGGCGCCTTCACCGACCCGGCGTGGCTCGGTGCCTGGACGATCTTCTACTGGGCCTGGTGGCTGTCCTGGGCGCCGTTCGTCGGCACGTTCATCGCGCGCATCTCGCGCGGCCGGACGATCCGCGAGTTCCTCGTCGGCGTGCTGCTGGTGCCCAGCGGGGCGACGATCGTGTGGTTCTGCGTCATGGGCGGCAGTGCCCTGCGGCTGGACATGACGGGCGCCGCCGACATGGCCGGCACGGTCAAGCAGGGCGCGGAGGCGTCGCTGTTCGCCCTCCTGGAGACGCTGCCGGTGGCCACGCTCACGTCGTGGGTGGCGATGGCGCTCGTCATGACGTACTTCATCACCAGCGCCGACTCCGCGTCCCTGGTCATGGGCTCGCTGTCCAGCCGGGGCGCGCTCCATCCGCGGACCTGGCTGGTCGTCGTCTGGGGCGTGCTGATGGCCGCCGTGGCGGCCGTCCTGCTGGTGGCCGGCGGCCTGGGTTCGCTGCAGTCGGCGACGATCCTGGTCGCGCTGCCGTTCGTGCTGGTGATGCTGGCGCTGTGCTGGTCGCTGCTGCGGGAGCTGCGCGAGGACCCGGGTGCCGGGCCCGTCCGGCACCACGCGCTGCACGGCATGCGCGACGCGCTGCGGACCATGGTGGGCGAGGCCGTCACCGAGCACGGTCCGGTCCGCCACCCCCGGCTGCACCGCGTCGCGGAGAGCGCGCGGGGGCGCGGCGACGACACGCGGGAGCGCGGGGACGGCGGGCGGCCGCGGTAGCGGGTGCCGTCAGAGCGAGCTGCCGCCGGCGCCCGGGCTCGCGTCCCCGGAGATGCGCAGCCGGTCGGCGTCGAGCGTGTCGCCGGTGACGAGAGCCTGTTCCGCGTCGACGTCCGTCATGAAGACGAACGGCGGCACGACCGGGGGCGCGGGCAGGGTGTCGGGGTCGAAGGTCAGGCACAGCAGGCCCTGGACGCAGCCGTGGAAACGGGTGAGGTAGAGCGTGACGTCGCCGCGCAGGCGCAGGTTGTCGGCGGCCAGCACCATCTGGCCGGCGCCGCCGGCGCCGCCGCTGTCGCGGGTGCGGAGCCGGTAGTCGGAGAGCGACGCCTCCCGCATCCTCAGCACGATGACCTTCAGGGGGCCGGCGGCGGTGGGCACCCGCTCGACGGCGGAGAAGGTGAAGCCCTTGGGGGCGAAGCGCGTGGTGCTCACCGTGGCGGGCCGGGGGGCCGCCGCCTGGACACGGGCGGGCAGGGGTTCGGGGAACGCGAGTGCCGCGAGCAGGACGGCCGGCAACACGGCGGCCAGGGCCGGGGGCGGGGCCGGGCCCGGCCCGCGATCGGGCGGCGCGGCGCGCTCCCCGGGGCCTGTGGGGGTCCGGGGGGTCCAGGCGAAGCCCATGGCGCCGCCGGCGATGCCGAGCAGCATGCCGACGAGGAAACCGCCGAGGTTGGTGACGGCGAAGGAGACCACCGACAGGATCACGGCGTGGATGCCGACGTATTGGCGCAGGTGCGGCAGGAACCAGAGGAACAGACCGGCGGTGATCAGCGCGGTGCCGATGCCGAGCGCGGCGACGCCGCCGAGGCCGAGGCCGAACAGCACCCGCCACGGCGCGAGCGGTACGAGCAGCAGCTCGGCGCCGGCGAGCAGGAGCAGGAGTCCCGCCCAGAACGGGCGGGTGCGGCGCCAGGCGCGCGCCGCGCCCCGGGCCGGCCGGTTCAGAAGCACGCGGGACCGTCCAGGCTCACGCCGAGCCGCAGGCCCTTGAGGCGGAAGTCGCCGCCCGTGGCGGACCAGGCGTGGGACCGTACACCGGTCACCGAGACGCTCCCGGCCTGTAGTCCGAACGCCCCGGGCTCGCCCCGGATCCCGGGCACCCGGTCCAGGGTGCCGGCGTCCCGGCCGATCTCGACGGTGCCGAACTCGGCGTCACCGGTGAGGTCCTCGGCGTCGAGCACGAGGTTCCGCACCTCGACGGGGTTCCCGCTGCCGCCGGCCGACAGCTTGAAGACGACCGCGCCCAGCGGGGTGTCGATCCGCGCGGACTGGCAGATGTCCTTCAGGGTGGCGTCGCCGATCCCCAGCAGCGCGCCGGCGTGTCCCCTGCCGTCACCGGTACGGGCCACGTCGACGAACGCGGCGAGGCCCTTGCTGGACAGGTGGTGCGAGGACACCTGGAAGGCGGAGCCGGACACCGCGAAGGACGAGGCGAGGACTCCCTCGCCCATCGCGATCGCCATCGCGGCGACCGCGGCGACGGCGGGCAGGGCGACGAAGGCCGCCTTCCTCCACGCGGTGCCGCCCTCGGGCAGGCTCCGGTCGGCTCGGCTCACTCCCGTCCCCTCCCAGCGGCGGTACGCGTACCGGCGGGCGAGGCCCGGCCACCGGGTGCATGCCCACGCGGCGCGGCCGCATCCCCGCCGCGCGGTCACCCACTCAGGTGAACATCGGTTCCGGGCCGCGATCCGTGCCGCGATCCGCGCCGCCGGGAAAACCGGTGCCGGGCGGGCGGGGGCGGCGCGTACCCTCGGCCGCATGACAGCGAAGCCGCCCCTGGTGGCCGTGCTCAGCGGCGCGGGAATCTCGACCGACTCCGGCATCCCGGACTACCGGGGGCCCGCCGGACTGTGGCGCCGGGACCCGGAGGCGCAGAAGCTCGTCACCTACGACTTCTACATGTCCGACCCGGAGATCCGGCGGCGCTCCTGGCAGATGCGCCGCTCGGCACCGACCCTGCGGGCGCGTCCGAACGCGGCGCACGAGGCGATCGTGCGGCTGGAGCGGTCCGGGACGCCCGTGCGCGTGATCACCCAGAACGTCGACGGGCTGCACCAGATGGCGGGTCTGCCCGAGCGGAAGGTGCTCGAACTGCACGGCACCGCGCGGGCGGTGACGTGCACGCGGTGCAAGGCCCGCTCGGAGATGGCGGCGGCGCTGGAGCGGGTGGCGGCGGGCGACCCCGACCCGGCGTGCGAGGTCTGCGGCGGGATCCTCAAGTCGGCGACGGTCATGTTCGGCGAAAGCCTGGACCCGGTGGTGCTCGGCGAGGCGGTGGCGGTGACGAAGGCGTGCGAGGTCTTCGTCGCGGTCGGCACGAGCCTCACCGTGCACCCGGCGGCAGCACTCGCGGGCCTGGCCGCCGACCACGGCGCCCGGCTGATCATCGTCAACGCCGAGCCGACCCCGTACGACGGCCGGGCGGACGAGGTCGTGCGCGAGCCGATCGGCACGGCCCTGCCGGCGCTGCTGGAGCGGTACGCGCAGGACGTGTCCCGCGGATCACGGTGAACGCGTCGGTTGCGGTGCTCGCGGATGGCCGCCGAACCGCGCCGCTGCCCCTGTGAGGATCCGCCCGACCGGGTCTAGAACAGTCGGTCCTCCCGCGGGACTTCGCCCCGTTCGAAGGCCAGCAGCCGGCGCTTGCGCTCCAGCCCGCCCCCGTAGCCGGTGAGGCTCCCGGTCGAGCCGATCACGCGATGGCAGGGCACGATGATGCCGACGGGGTTCTTTCCGTTGGCGAGACCCACCGCGCGGGAGGCGCCGGGGGCGCCGATGTGCTCGGCGAGGGTGCCGTAGGAGACCGTCTCGCCGTACGGGATGTCCTGGAGGCCGGCCCAGACTCGGCGCTGGAAGTCGGTGCCCGCGAGCCGCAACGGCAGGTCGAAGCGGGTCAGTTCGCCGGCGAAGTACGCCTCCAGCTGGCGTACCGCTTCCGGGAAGGGCGCGTCGTCGCGTTCGCCGAAGGTCTCCTGGGGCGGGCGGTGGCGCTGCTCGGTCATGTAGAGGCCGCACAGGACCCCATCGTCGGCGACGAGGGTGAGCGGGCCGTAGGGGCTGTCGACGACGGTGTGGACTCGGGACATCGTGGTCATCACGGGGCTCTCGTTCAGTCGTTGGGCATGCGGGCGGCGGCGTGGTCGTCGGAGGACCACAGGTACTGGACGGCGTACGCGCGCCAGGGCCGCCAGGCGGCGGCGTGCCGGGTGAGCGCGGCGGGGGTGGCGGGCAGTTCGGCGCGGGCGGCCGCGCGGCGCACGCCGAGGTCGGTGGGGAGGAAGGCGTCGGGGTCGCCGAGGGCGCGCATGGCGATGAGTTCGGCCGTCCAGGGGCCGATGCCGGGCAGTTCGGCGAGCCGGGCCCGGGCGCGGCCCCAGTCGCTGCCGACGCCGAGGGCGAGTTCGCCGCTCGCGAGTGCCCGGACCGTGCGGACGACGGTGGCGCGGCGTCCGGCGGGCATGGCGAGGGCCGCGGGGTCCAGGGCGGCGAGCGCCTCGCTCGTCGGGAACAGGTGCGTCAGCCCGCCCACCGGCGTCTGAAGGGGCTCGCCGTGGGCGGTCACCAGCCGGGCGGCGAGCGTACGGGCGGCCGCGGTGGAGACCTGCTGACCGAGCACGGCCCGCAGGGCGAACTCCTCCGGGTCGACGGTGCGCGGCACGCGGCGGCCGGGGGCCTTGTCGACCAGCGGGGCGAGCCGGGGGTCCGTGCGCAGCAGGCCGTCGACGGCCTCCGGGTCGGCGTCGAGGTCGAGCAGTCTGCGGCAGCGGCTGATGGCACCGGCGAGGTCGCGCTGGTCGGTGAGGGACAGCCGGCACTCGATGTGGTCGGGGCGCGGCGCGAGGGAGACCGTCCCGTGGCCGTACGGCAGGCGCAGTGTGCGGTGGTACGCGCCGTCGCGCCACTCCTCCACGCCGGGGACGGCCGTCGCGGCGAGCAGCCCGAAGAGGTTGCCGGGCGTCAGCGGCGCGCGGAACGGCAGACGCAGCGTCAGGGAGCCGGGGGCGGCCGGGGGCTTGCCGCGCCCGGCTCGTTCGCGCAGTTCGGTGGGGGTGAGGGCGAAGACCTCGCGGACGGTCTCGTTGAAGGTGCGGATGGAGGCGAAGCCGGCGGCGAAGGCGATGTCGGCCATCGGCAGGGCGCTGGTCTCGATGAGGATCCGCGCGGTCTGCGCCCGCTGGGCCCGCGCGAGGGCGAGCGGCCCGGCCCCGAGTTCGGCCAGCAGCTGCCGCTCGACCTGCCGGGTGCTGTAGCCGAGGCGGGCGGCGAGGCCGGGTACGCCCTCGCGGTCGACGGTGCCGTCGCCGATGAGCCGCATGGCGCGGGCCACGAGGTCGGCCCGCTCGTTCCACTGCGGCGAGCCGGGGCTGGCGTCGGGCCGGCACCGCTTGCAGGCGCGGAAGCCGGCCTGCTGCGCGGCGGCCGCGCTCGGGTAGAACCGCATGTTCGCGGGCTTCGGGGGGACGACCGGGCAACTGGGCCGGCAGTAGATGCGCGTGGTCAGCACGGCGGTGAAGAACCAGCCGTCGAAGCGGGCGTCTTTCGACTGCACGGCCCGTACGCAGCGGTCGAAGTCGGTGTGCATGGGTTCAAGGATCCGTCGTGCGGGGCCGCGGGGCTCGCGAGAATCCGACATCAAGGCATGCGTCAACGATGGTTGACAGCTGCCCGGTTGTCATCCTAGGTTGACAGCATGGCCGGAACGGAAGCGACGGGAACGACAGAGATCCCGCAGGACGCGGTCGGCACCACCGCCGCCGCCATGAACGCCGATCCCCGGATCGGGCTGCGCGCCGTCGCCGCGCTGCGGCGGCTCGTCGAGCGCCTGGAGGCGCTCCAGGTCGACAGTGCGCGGCGGCAGGGCTGGTCCTGGGAGGAGATCGGCGCCGCGCTGGGCGTCAGCAGGCAGGCAGTGCACAAGAAACACGCCAGGAGGTAGGTATGTTCGAACGCTTCACCGAG
>NZ_JBFAPH010000102.1:0-18677 GCF_040675635.1 Streptomyces sp. NPDC049577 | reverse complement strand
GACGGGGGTGAGCTCGCCGACCTCGTGCAGGTCGGCGTCGATGCCGGTGATCCTGCCGGTGCCGGTGAAGGTCAGCCCGGCCTCGGTGCGCACGGCCGGCGCCCGGTACGGAGAGGCGGCGGTCGGCGTGTTCGGCGGCGGCGGGCTGACCAACGAGAAGGCGTATCTGCTCGGCAAGTTCGCCCGCGTCGCCCTGCGCACCCCGAACATCGACTACAACGGGCGCTTCTGCATGTCCTCCGCCGCCACCGCCCACCGCGCGGCCTTCGGCATCGACCGCGGACTGCCGTTCCCCCTGGAGGACGTGGCCGGCACCGGCTGCGTCGTCCTGGTGGGTGCCAACCCCGCCGAGACCATGCCGCCCGCGCTGCGCTACTTCACCCGGATGCGCGAGAACGGCGGACACCTGATCGTCATCGACCCGCGCCGCACCCGCACCGCCGAGCAGGCCGACCTCCATCTGCGCCCGGTGCCGGGCACCGACCTGGCGCTCGCCCGTGGCCTGCTGCACCTGGCCGTCGCCGACGGCCTCCTGGACCGGGAGTTCATCGACCGGCGCACCACCGGCTTCGACCGGGCCCGGGAAGCGGCCATGGCCCACTGGCCCGAGCGGGTCGAGGAGATCACCGGCGTGCCCGTGCCCCAGATGCGGGAGGCCGTCCGGCTGTTCGCCACCGCCCCCTCGGGCATGGTCCTCACCGCGCGCGGCGCCGAACAGCACAGCAAGGGCACCGACACCGTCCGCGCCTGGATCGACCTGTGCCTGGCCACCGGCAAGGCCGGCCGCCCGGGCAGCGGCTACGGCTGCCTGACCGGCCAGGGCAACGGCCAGGGCGGCCGCGAGCACGGCCAGAAGGCCGACCAGCTGCCCGGCTACCGCTCCCTGACCGACCCCGCCGCCCGCGCCCACGTCGCCGGCGTCTGGGGCGTGGACCCCGACTCGCTGCCCGGCCCGGGCCAGTCGGGCTTCGAGATGCTCGACCGCGCCGGCACGCCCGCCGGCGTCCGGGCCCTGCTGGTCATGGGCTCCAACCCCGTCGTCTCCGCCCCGCACGCCTCCCACGTCACCGCGCGCCTCGCGGCGCTGGACTTCCTCGCCGTCACCGACATCGTGCTCTCCGAGACCGCCGAACTGGCCGACGTGGTCCTGCCCGTGGCCCAGTGGGCCGAGGAGACCGGCACGACCACCAATCTGGAGGGCCGCGTCATCCTGCGCCGGGCCGCCCTCGCCCCGCCCCCCGGCGTCCGCACCGACTTGTACGTCCTCAAGGAGCTCGCCGGCCGCCTGGGCACCGGCCACGGCTTCCCCGACGACCCGGAGGAGGTCTTCGGCGAACTGCGGCGGGCCTCGGCCGGCGGCCCCGCCGACTACGCCGGCATCACCTACGCGCGCATCCGGGCCGAGGACGGCGTCTTCTGGCCCTGCCCCGGCACCGCCCACCCCGGCACGCCGCGCCTCTTCCTCGACCGCTTCGCCACCCCCGACGGCCGCGCCCGCTTCTCCTCCGCGGGCCACCGGCCGGCCGGCGAGGAGACCGACGGCGCCTTCCCGCTGCACCTGACCACCGGCCGCGTCGCCGCCCAGTACCAGAGCGGCGCCCAGACCCGCCGGGTCGCCGAGCTCAACGCCGCCGCCCCCGGCCCCTTCGTCGAACTCCACCCCCGGCTCGCCGAGCGCCTCCACGTCACCGAGGGCGACCTGCTGGCCGTCACCAGCCGGCGCGGCCGCGCCCTGGCCCCCGCCCGGATCACCGGGACCGTGCGGCCCGACACCGTCTTCATGCCCTTCCACTGGAGCGGCCCCGGCCGCGCCAACACCCTGACCAACCCCGTCCTCGACCCGCAGTCGCGGATGCCGGAGTTCAAGGTCTGCGCGGTACGGGTGGAGAAGGCGACGGACGGCGGCCGGCCGTGAGCGCCCGGCGGATCGCCGTCGCCGGCGCCGGCATGGCCGCGGCCCGCTTCGGCCAGCAGCTGCTGGCCCGCACGGCCCCGGGCGCCGTCGAGGTCACCCTGTACGGCGACGAGCCGCACGCCCCCTACAACCGCACCCTGCTCACCGACGCCCTCACCGGCCGGTACGACACGGCCGGCCTCACCCTGCCGTACGGACCCGGCGCCGGGCTGCGCACCGGCACCGAGGTCACGGCCGTCGACGCCGCCGCCCGCGTCCTCCGCCTGGCGGACGGCAGCACGGCCCGCTACGACACCCTGGTCCTCGCCACCGGCGCCGCCCCCGTCCTGCCCCGGTTGCGGGGCGTCCACGGGCCCGGCGGCGGCCTCGCTGCCCGGGACGGCGTCCACGTGCTGCGGACGCTCGCCGACTGCCGCCGCCTGGCCGGCGACGCCCGCCGCGCCGGCCGGGCCGTCGTGATCGGCGGCGGCGTGCTCGGCGTCGGCACCGCCCGGGCCCTGGCCGCCCTCGGACCGGCCGTCGAACTCGTCCACCGATCCGCCTGGCTGATGAACCGTCAGCTCGACGCGGCCTCCGCCGGCGTCCTGCGCAGCCGGCTCGCCGGCCTCGGCGTCACCTGCCACCTCGGCGTCCCGCCCCGCACCCTGGCGCCCGGCACCGGCCAAGACCTCGCCGTCGAACTCGCCGACGGCCGCCGCCTGGAGACCGATCTCGTCGTCCTGGCCTGCGGGACCCGGCCGCGCACCGCCCTGGCCCGCGCGGCCGGGCTCCGGGTGCGCCGCGGCATCGTGGTCGACGACCGGCTCGCCGCCTCCGCACCCGGCATCCACGCCATCGGCGACTGCGCCGAACACCGCGGCCTCGTCCACGGCCGCGCCGGGGCGGCCTGGGAACAGGCCGACGCCCTCGCCGCCCGGCTCTCCGGAGCCGACCCCGGCGCCCGGTACACCGGCACCCGCGCCCCGACCCGGCTGACCGCCGGCGCCCTGCACCTCGCGGCCTTCGGCGACCCCGACGCCGACCGCACCGCCGACCCCGCCCGGGGCCCCGCCCACGACGTGCTCCACATCGCCGACACCACCCGGGGCACCTGCCGCCGGCTCGTCGCACGCGGCGACCGGCTCGTCGGCGCCGTCCTCCTGGGCGACCTGGCGACGGTCGGCGACCTCGGCCGCGCCTGGCAGCACGACGAGCCCCTGCCCGCCGACCTCCTGAGCCTGATCGTCCCCGAAGGAGCCCGCCCATGACGCCCCCGCCCCCCGCCGCCGGCCCCGGCCGCCTGGTCCTCGTCGGCCACGGCATGGTCGGCCAGCGCTTCCTCCAGGCCCTGTACGAGCCGGGGCGGACGGCCCGCCCCCGGCACGTCACCGTCCTCGCCGCCGAACCCCGGCCGGCCTACGACCGCGTCCGCCTGACCTCGGCCTTCACCGGCACCTCCGCCGACGAACTCGCCCTGTGCCCGCCCGGCTTCCTCGACGACCACGGCATCGAACTGTGCCTGGGCGACCCGGCCGTCGCCGTGGACCGCCCGGCGCGCACCGTCACCACCGCCTCCGGCCGCCGCGTGCCCTACGACACCCTGGTCCTGGCCACCGGCTCGTACCCCTTCGTACCGCCCGTCCCCGGCCACGACGCCGAGGGCTGCCACGTCTACCGGACCCTGGACGACGTCACCGCCATCCGCGCCCGGGCCGCCGGCGCCCGGGCCGGCGCCGTGATCGGCGGCGGCCTGCTCGGCCTGGAGGCCGCCGGCGCCCTGCGCGCCCTCGGCCTTCAGACCCATGTCGTCGAGTTCGCGCCCCGGCTCATGGCCCTCCAGGTCGACGACACCGGCGGCGCCCTGCTCCGCCGCAAGATCGAGGAGCTGGGTGTCGTCGTGCACACCGGCGCCGGCGCCGAACGCATCGAGACGGGCCCGGACGGCGCCGTGCGTGCCCTGACCCTCGCGGACGGCACCACCTTCGCCGCCGATCTCGTGGTCTTCGCCGCCGGCGTCCGCCCCGAGGACCGGCTGGCCCGGGACTGCGGGCTGCCGGTCGGCGACCGCGGCGGCATCGTCGTCGACGCCCGCTGCCGCACGGCCGACCCGCACGTCTGGGCGATCGGCGAATGCGCCCGCACGGTGGACGGCCGCGTCCACGGACTCGTCGCCCCCGGCTACGCCATGGCCGAGACCGCCGCCCGCGCGCTGCTCGGCGAGGCCGGCGAGTTCACCGGGGCCGACACCGCCACCAAGCTCAAGCTGCTCGGTGTGGACGTGGCCAGCTTCGGCGACGCGCACGGCACCACCGAGGGCGCCCTGGACGTCACCTACGCCGACAGCCGGGCCGGCGTCTACAAGAAGCTGGTCATCGGCGCGGACGGCGACCTGCTCGGCGGCGTCCTCGTCGGCGACGCCGACGCCTACACCACCCTCCGCCCGCTCGCCGGCACCGGCAAGCCACTGCCCGTCCCCCCGGAACAACTGCTGCTCCCCGAGCCGGCCGGCGGCGGCGGACGGGCCGGCACGCTCACGGACGACGCCGTCGTCTGCTCCTGCCACAACGTCACCCAGGGCACCGTCCGGGCGGCCGTCACCGAGCAGGGCTGCGGCTCCGTGGCCGCCGTCCAGCGCTGCACCAAGGCAGGCACCGGCTGCGGCAGTTGCGAGAAGCTCCTCGAGAAGATCGTCGGCGCGGAACTCGCCACGACGGGTGCCGGTCCCGCCCGGGGCCTGTGCGAGCACTTCACACAGACCCGCGCCGAGCTCTACGAGATCATCCGCGTCAAGGGCATCACCACCTTCGCCCGGCTCCTCGCCGAACACGGCACCGGCCTGGGCTGCGCGGTCTGCAAACCCACCGTCGCCTCCATCCTGGCCGGCCTCGGCGACACCCCCTACGTCCTCGACGGCGAACAGGCCGCCCTCCAGGACACCAACGACCACTTCCTCGCCAACCTCCAGCGCAACGGCTCCTACTCCGTCGTCCCCCGCGTCCCCGGCGGCGAGATCACCCCCGAGGGACTCATCGCCATCGGCGCCGTCGCCCGCGACTTCGGCCTCTACACCAAGATCACGGGCGGCCAGCGGATCGATATGTTCGGCGCCACCGTCGACCAGCTCCCCGCCATCTGGCGCCGCCTGGTCGACGCCGGCTTCGAGTCCGGCCATGCCTACGGAAAGGCGCTGCGGACCGTGAAGTCCTGCGTGGGACAGACCTGGTGCCGCTACGGCGTCCAGGACTCCGTCGCCCTCGCCATCGAGCTCGAACTGCGCTACCGGGGCCTGCGCACCCCCCACAAGATCAAGGCGGCCGTGTCCGGCTGCGCCCGCGAGTGCGCCGAGGCCCGGAGCAAGGACTTCGGCGTCATCGCCACCGCCGAGGGCTGGAACCTCTATGTGGGCGGCAACGGCGGCATGACACCCCGCCACGCCGATCTGCTGCTCAAGGACGCCGACCGCGACACCCTGATCCGCACCGTGGACCGCTTCCTGATGTTCTACGTCCGCACCGCCGACCGCCTGGAGCGCACCGCCCCCTGGCTCGAACGCCTGGAGGGCGGCCTCGACCACCTGCGCGCCGTCGTCGTCGACGACGCGCTGGGCATCGCCGCCGAACTCGACGAGCTGATGTCCCGCCACATCGGGACCTACGAGGACGAGTGGGCCGCCACCCTCGCCGACCCCGACCGGCTGAGCCGCTTCGTCTCCTTCGTCAACGCCCCCGGCACACCGGACCCCTCCGTGCGCTTCCTCCCCGAGCGCGGCCAGATCCGCCCCGCCCGGCCCGGTGAGACCGGGGAGCAGTCCGACCGTCAGCCCCGTACCCGTGAGGCGGTAGCCCCATGACCGACACGGCCCCCGTGCCCACCCCCGGCCCCCTCCCTGTCGCCGTCCCGCACCCCGACGCCCTCGTGGAGATCGCCGACGCCGGTAGCTGGACCCCCGTCTGCCGCTACGGCGACCTCGTCCCCGGGCGCGGCGTCACCGCCCTGGTCGGCGGCGCACAGGTCGCCGTCTTCCGCGACGGCTGCGGAGCCCTCCACGCCGTCGACAACCGCGACCCCTTCAGCGGGGCCTGCGTCATCTCCCGGGGCCTCACCGGCTGCCGCGACGGCGCCCCCATCGTCACCTCGCCCATGTACAAGCAGACCTACGACCTGCGCACCGGCGTCTGCCTCGATACGGACACCACCCCCGACGGCGCCCCCGCCGTCCTGCGCACCTGGCCGGTCCGCGCCACCGGGCCCGAGGAGCCGCCCCCCGCGCAGCCGCCCCCCGGGCGCCGCTCCCGGACGCTGACGGAGTGGCGCCCGGAGGACCCCGGCTTCTGGGCCCGCACCGGCGCCCGCACCGCCCGCCGCAACCTCGTGCTCTCCGTCCTCAGCGAGCACATCGGGATCTCCGTGTGGAGCATGTGGTCCGTCCTCGTGCTCTTCCTGGGCCCGGAGTACGGCATCGACCCCGCCGGGAAGTTCACCCTCACCGCCGTGCCCACCGCCGTCGGCGCACTCCTCCGCGTGCCCTACTCCTACGCGGTCGCCCGCTTCGGCGGCCGGAACTGGACCGTCTTCAGCGGGCTGCTCCTGCTCCTGCCGACCGCGCTCATGGCCCTCGTCCTGCGGCCCGGCGTCCCCTACACCACCCTGCTGCTCGTCGCGGCCGTGGCGGGGGTCGGCGGCGGCAACTTCGCCTCCTCCATGGCCAACGTCAACGCCCTGTACCCCGAACGCCTCAAGGGCAGGGCCCTGGGCGTCAACGCGGGCGGCGGCAACCTCGGCGTGCCCGTCGTCCAGCTCGCCGGACTCCTCGTCCTCGCCACCGCCGGCGCCGGCCGGCCGTGGGTGCTCCCGCTGGCCTACCTGCCGCTGATCACGGCGACGGCCCTCGCGGCGGCGCTGCGGATGGACAACCTGCCGGTACCGCCCCGCCGGCCGAGCCTGCGCGAGATCCTGCCCGACCGCCACACCTGGCTGCTGTCCCTCCTCTACCTGGGCACCTTCGGATCGTTCATCGGCTTCTCCTTCGCCTTCGGACAGGTCCTCCAGACGCAGTTCCATCAGCAGTTCGAAACTCCCGTGCAGGTGGCGTGCCTCAGCTTCCTGGGCCCTCTGCTCGGCTCCCTCGCCCGCCCCGTCGGAGGATCCTGGGCCGACCGGCTCGGCGGCGCCCGCGTCACCCGCGCCGTCTTCCTGGCCATGGCCGTCTGCGCCGCACTCATCCTGCTCTCCGCGCGGGAGCATCTGCTCGCCGGCTTCTTCGCCGGGTTCCTCGCCCTCTTCGTGCTGAGCGGACTCGGCAACGGCTCCACCTACCGCATGATCCCCGCCCTCCACCACGCCCGGGCCCGGGCCGCCGCCCGGCAGGGGGGCGACCCGGCCGCCGCGGAGGCCGCTGCCCGGAGGCGCTCCGGAACCCTCATCGGACTCGCGGGCGCCGTCGGCGCCCTGGGCGGCGTCCTGGTCAACACCGCCTTCCGGCAGTCCTTCCGCACCACGGGCGGCGGCGATCCGGCCTACGCGGCCTTCCTCGGCTTCTACCTCGTCTGCGCCGCGCTGACCTGGGCCGTGTACGGCCGCCGCGAGCGGGCGGCGGTGCCGGCACCGGCCGTCATGTGATCTCCCGCAGGGCGTTCGTGGCGCAGTGGACCTCGCCGCCGCCGAGATGGGCCCAGGAGAAGTTCTCCACCCAGTGCACCCGCACCCCGCCGCGCGCCAGGGCCCGTTCCGTCTCGTCGCGGAAGAGGTCGCGGCCCGCCACGCGGGGGCCGTGCGGATCGGGGGCGGCGAAGTCACGGGCGGTCAGGGACAGCCCGTTGGCCAGGGCGGGGGAGAAGGCGATGTGCCGGCGCGGCAGGCCCTCTCCCGCGTCCACCCGGTAGTAGAGGACCGGCAGGCGGACGAGCTCCTCCGGCTTCAGCCCGGTCTCGCGCAGCAGGACCGCGAGCTGTCCGTCGATGTGCCGGGCGGCGTCCTCGTTGTCGCCGGCGTGCTCCTCGTAGCGCAGGAACTGGTCGACGGTCGGCTTGGCCTCCGCGTCCGTGCCGTCGAAAAGACGCCGGCCCCCCTCGCCGCCGCGCCGCGCCTCCTTCAGCAGGTCCAGCGCCTTGCGGGGGTCGGAGACGGCGAGGGTCCAGCCGCGCGCGTTGTCCGCCCGCACGACGTGGACGGTCTCGTCGACGTGGCCGACGAGCAGCCAGGAGGTGTCGAGCACCACCGGCGGCTGCTGCCCCTGGGCGGTCAGCATGGTGACGAAGGAGGGATCGGGGCGGCGCTCCGCGCTGCTGCCGTAGAGGATCCGGCCCCGCGGACGGCCGGCGTAGGGCGGCAGGGACTCGAAGTTGCCGGTGAAGTTGAGCAGTTCGTCGACGTTCTTCTCGCGCCGTTCGGTGGGCGTGTACTGCTGGATGACACCGACGCCGGGGCCGCGCAGATCGCGGTAGAGCAGCCGGCCGGCGCGGCGCATGCTCGCGGAGCGGCCGTCGGGAGAGGTCCAGTAATTGGGGGAGCGCAGCAGGATGCGCAGGGTGTGCGGGCCGTGGGGCGTCGGCCTGGTGACGTATCCGGGCTCGGCGATGTCCTGGCGCCAGATGTCCTTCCACCACTGGGCGGTGCCCGGCTGGAAGCGCACCTCCCGCTCGGGCAGGCCGGACTCCCGCGCGGCCGCGCGCAGGGAGTCCGCGAACTCCCGCCACTGCCCCGGGGGCCGCTTCGCGGCCGGGACCTCGACGGGCTGCCCCTCGCCCGGGCCGGGGGCGGCGGCGAAGACGTGCTGGGCGCGCTGCAGGTCGTTCTGCAGCAGCACCGGCGCCACGCGCAGGGCGGCCCGGGCACTGCGGGTGGTGCCGCGGTCGGTGACGGACAGCGTCACCTCGATCCGGCCGTCCCAGCGCTTCGGGTCGCGCACGATGTCACGGGCCTCCACGGCCAGCCGCGCCCCGCCCCGTAGATCCTCCGCACTCAGCCGGCCGTCGGAGCCCAGCGAGACGTACCGCCCGCCGCGCACCACGAACACGCGCGCGTACGGGGCCTGCGCGGCCGGCAGCGAGACGCGGCCCCGGGCCCGGCCGCTCACGGCGAGGGGTGCCGCGCGCAGCGGCGTGAGGTCCTCGGCGTCGTCGGGGCCGTCGACCACCTCGTCGGCGGCGTCGTTGCAGGCGGCGAGCCGCTCGTCGACCGCCACGTCCAGCCGGTCCAGGTCACCGGGGCGCAGAGTGCAGCGGCGCGCGTCGTCGTCCAGGTTCGGCAGCACGACCGTGCCCTCGGGCGCGCGCAGCTCGGGCCGGCCGGGCGAGGCGGCGGCCAGGGCGTTCCCCGGCGCGACCAGCGTGGCGACGACGGCGGCACCGGCCAGCGCGGCGGCCGGGGAACTCGGTGTGATCAGCGGTCTCTTCATGCCCTCACTGTCGCGCCGCCGGGCTTCGCGCCGCATCGGCCACCGGGTGGAGCGAGGGTTGAATCCTTCGGTGCAGCCACGGGTGGAGCCGTCTCCACCCGTGAGTGGAGACGGCTTTGACCGGACCGGACCGGCGGCCCGGACCGGCCCGGCTCGGCTCGGCGGGCCCGGACCCGGCCCCGCTCAGACCGTGATGATCGCCGGGTCGCTCACGCCCGGCTCCCCGGTCTCGACGTGGCCCGCGAACCGGCGCAGGAACGTCGTGTCCGTGTCGGACACCACGGACAGGTCGTACCAGCGCTTGCTGCGGCGCAGGTCCACGGCGTGCACGACGGTCGCCCCCGGGCCCACCCGGAACGTCTCGCTCCGGCCGCCGTAGGCGCAGGACAGCGTGAGCGCGCAGGTGGTGGTGCCGGTGTTCGTCATGGTCAGCTCGACGCGCCCGTGGGCGGCGTCGTGGCGCGCGGTGACCTCGGGGCCGGCGGTCGTCCCGGAGCCCCGGAAGGCGCGCAGGAAGCCGTTGGGCCCGTACGCCGTGAGGTCGTAGACGCCCTTCGAATAGGCCGTGTTCCAGGTGTCGGAGATCTTCTTGCCGGCCTCGGCGGTGTACGTCCACGGGCCGTCGGTGCGGTTGCCGGAGGCGACGGTGAAGCACGCCCCGGCCCTGTCGCCGCCGCTGAAGGTGAGGGTGAAGCGCCCGGTCGAGGGCGTCGCCGAGCCGTCCACCAGCGGTGCGTACGGCAGCGGGCGGGTGCGCCGGGAACCGCGTTCCTGCTTGGGCAGGGCCGGGTCGGCGGGCGGCTTCGGGACGAAGTCCGGGTGCCGGTCGTGGTCCTTGGGCGCGTAGCCGGCGGTGGCCGGCAGGGAGGCAGGCGCGGTGTCCTTGAGACGGAAGTCGAAGGCCGAGGTCAGGTCGCCGCAGACGGCCCGGCGCCAGGGCGAGATGTTGGGCTCGGACACGCCGAAGCGGCGCTCCATGAACCGGATGATCGAGGTGTGGTCGAAGGTCTCCGAGCAGACGTAGCCGCCGGTGCTCCAGGGGGAGACGACGAGCATGGGCACGCGCTGGCCGAGCCCGTAGGGCCCGGCGGCGTAGCGGGCGTCGCCGCCGAAGACGTCGAGCGAGGCGTCCACGGTGGAGCGGCCCTGGGCGGCGGAGGCCGGCGGGAAGGGCGGCGCGACGTGGTCGAAGTAGCCGTCGTTCTCGTCGTAGGTGATGAACAGGGCCGTCTTGCTCCACACCTCCGGGTTCGAGGTGAGGGCGTCCAGGACCTGTGCGACGTACCAGGCGCCGTAGTTGGCGGGCCAGTTGGGGTGCTCGGAGAACGCCTCGGGGGCCGCGATCCAGGAGATCTGCGGGAGCCTGCCGGCCTTGACATCGGCCTTGAGGAGGTCGAAGTAACCCTGCCCGGCCTTGGCGTTCGTGCCGGTGCGCGCCTTCTCGTAGAGCGGGTCGCCGGGCTTGGCGTTGCGGTACGCGTTGAAGTACAGCAGCGAGTTGTCGCCGTAGTTGCCGCGGTAGGCGTCGTTGATCCAGCCCCAGCCGCCGGCCGCGTCCAGGCCGTCGCCGATGTCCTGGTAGATCTTCCAGGAGATCCCGGCCTTCTCCAGGCGCTCGGGGTACGTGGTCCAGCCGTAGCCGGCCTCGTCGTTGCCCAGGACCGGGCCGCCGCCCTGGTGGTCGTTGCCCGTGTGGCCCGTCCACAGGTAGTAGCGGTTGGGGTCGGTGGCCCCGATGAACGAGCAGTGGTAGGCGTCGCACACGGTGAACGCGTCGGCGAGCGCGTAGTGGAACGGGATGTCCTCGCGCGTCAGGTACGCCATCGTGCCCGCCGACTTGGCGGGGATCCACCGGTCGTACTTGCCCTGGTTCCAGGCCTTGTGGCCGCCCGCCCAGTCGTGGTTGAGGCCGGCGATGAACTGCATGCCGAGGTCCTCGGCGTCCGGGCGGTAGGGCAGCACGTCCTTGGAACCGTCCGACTGGTGCCAGACCGACTTGCCGCCGGCCAGCGTCATCGGCCGGGGGTCGCCGAATCCGCGCACGCCCTTCAGCGAGCCGAAGTAGTGGTCGAAGGATCGGTTCTCCTGCATCAGGACGACGATGTGCTCGACGTCCTTGATGGTGCCGGTACGGCGCTCGGCCGGGATGGCCGCGGCTCTGTCGATGCTGTTCGACAGGGCGGCGAAGCCCGCCGTCGCGCCGGCGATCTGGAGGAAGCGCCGCCTGTTGAGTTCAGCCATGGGACTGGGCACCTCTTGGGGTGTGGGGCTGGGGGGCCAGCAGAGTGTGGCAAGTGCAGCGAGCGTCGGGGAAGGGGTGGGCGGGGGGATGACGCCGGGGTGACGGCACGTGGTACGCGGGGCGAACGTGCCGAGCGTCCTTACGGCGTCCCCCGCACGGGTGGCGTGGCCGCCGGCCGGCACGGGCAGAATGGCCTGTTCCCATCGCCACGGTGAGGTGGTGCCGCGTGGACCAGGCCGTTCCCGAACCGCCGGCCGGGCGGAGCCCCCAGGTGCGGGCATGCCTGCGCGGTGTTCCGGAGACCGCGCTCTACACCCTCTACCACCGGGCCGCCGCGGCCCGCCGGTTGCCGGGCCTGCTCCACGACCCCCTGGCCGCCGAGGCCCTCGAACGCTGCGACTACCCCTTCCGGCAGCGGTTCGGGCGCCCCTCGGCCCTGGTGTGCCGCTACCTCGCGTTACGGGCCCGCTTCTTCGACCGCGAGGTGGCGCGCTTCCTCGCCCTGCATCCCGGCGCCGTCGTCGTCGCCCTGGGGGAGGGCCTGGAGACGCAGTTCTGGCGCGTGGACGACGGACGGCTGCGCTGGCTGACGGTCGACCTGCCGGAGGTCGTGGCCCTGCGGCGGGCCGTACTGCCGCACGGCGAACGCCAGTGGACCGCGGCGTGCTCCGTCCTCGACCCGCGCTGGCGGGAACACGCCGTCCTGGGCGAGGGGCCGGTCCTCCTGCTGGCGCAGGGCCTCTTCCCGTATCTGCGCCCGGCGGACGTCACCACCCTGATCGGCGCGTGCGCCGACCGCTTCCCCGGCGGCACGCTGGCCTTCGACACGCTCCCGCCCTGGTTCGCGGGTCTGAGCCGGCACGGCCGTCGCCTCTTCGGCCTGCCGCCCATGCCGTTCGGCGCGGCACCGGGCCGACTGCACCGCCTGAAGGCCCGGCTCCCGGATGTCGCGGACCTCCGCCACGTGCCGGTGTCCGGTCCCCCGTACGGCCCGTGCCGTGCCTGGGCCGCCCTGGAGGCGGTCATGCGCCACGGCCACCGCGTGCCGGTGGTCGACCGCGCCCTGCCGGCGAACGTCCGGGTGGAGTTCCGGTCGCGGGCGGCACGCGACGTGCCCCCGTAGGCATCCGGTGGTCCGTCGCGTGCGTCAGCGCAGCGCGAGGACGGCCACCGTGGTGACGGCCATGGCCGAGCCCAGGGCCAGGACCGTGAGGGGCGCGCCCTCCCGGCGCGCCGACGGGGCGAGGGCGGCGCCCGCGCCGCGCAGCAGCACTCCGGCCACCGTGGCCAGGAGCAAGGCGTGGGCGCCGTCGGGCAGCGGCGTGACCTCGGTGGCCAGGCCCCCGGCGAGCGGAGCGACGCAGGCCACCGTCAGCCACGGGGCGAGCCGCCGCCGGCCGTCGGCCTCCAGCAGGGCGGACAGCGCGAGACCCTCGCCGGCCGAATGCACCACCAGGGCCGCGACCACGGGAACCGAGGGGAGCAGCGCCACCGTCATCCCCTCGATCACCCGGTGCAGCACCAGAGCCGCCGCGACGCCCGGCCCGTGCGAACGCCCCCGGCCGCACCGCGTGAGCAGGGCACCGCAGGCGGGGACGACGACGCAGCCCGCGACGACCGCGGCGGGCGCCGCCCAGACGGGCAGTTCCGCCTCCCGGGCGTCATCGAACGCGTGCGGCAGGAGATCGACGACGGCCAGGGCCAGGAGCACACCGCACGCCGCCGGCAGCAGCGCCACCCTGCGATGCGGCCAGCGCCGTACCGACCACGCGCCGGCCAGCGTCCCGGCGGCGATCAGCACCAGCCCGAAATACGCCACCGGCCGGAATCCCAGGAGCGAGACGGCCAGTGACGTCCCGGCAGTCGCCATACCGTTCACCGAGACCCTCTGACAGTGGTGTCCGTGGCTTCCAGTACGTCACCCGGCGGCGGTCCCGGACATTCCAGGGGACCCATCCGGGCGATGCCGCCGGCCGGCCCCGGTGCGGGGACGCCCCCGAAGATCACCTGGACGGTCTGATTGGCCTCCGGGGCGTCCGGGGAACGGTGGAACGACCGCCGGCAGCATCCGGCGCGTTCCCTCGACCCCTCGTACCGGCCACAAGGAGCCGCCATGCCCGGTCCCGCCACCCCACGCGTTCGCCGCGACGTCACCAAGCTGCAGCAGGACGGCGGCCAGTGGGACAGAACGCTGGTGCTCTACGCCCTCGCCGTACAGAAGATGAAGGCCAAGGACGCGGGCAAGCAGCCCGGAGAGCTGGCGGCCACCGGGTGGCGTTTCCAGACCTTCATCCACGGCGGCGCGCCCGACCTGGGCGCCGCCACCCCGCGGGAGTGGGGCCAGTGCCCGCACGGTGGATGGTTCTTCCTGCCCTGGCACCGCGCGTACCTCCACTACTTCGAACGGATCGTGCGGGAGACGATCCGGACCGAGGTGGACGTCCCGAGCGGGTGGGAGCAGGACGCGGCCGACTGGGCGCTGCCCTACTGGAACTACGGACGCCTCGCGGACGGTGAGGACGGTCCGCAGTCGCGAAGATGCCGGGAGCTTCCCCCGGCGTTCCGGCAGAAGAAGATGCCCGACGGCACGACGGCCAACCCGCTGTACCGCCCCGACCGCGAACAGGGCGTCAACGAGGGATCGTTCCCGGACTACGCCGAGGTCAACCCGGGGGTCGCCATGGCGAGCACGGTCTTTGCGACCCCTCCGGGCGTGGAGGGCCACAACTTCGGCAGCGGCAACATCGGCGATTTCTGGCCCAAGGAGAACTGGCTCAGTCACGTCGGCTACCTGGAGAACGTTCCGCACAACGCGATCCACGGCTTCGTGGGCGGCGCGATGGCGTTCGCCTCGTCGCCCGACGACCCGATCTTCTGGCTGCACCACGCCAACATCGACCGGTTGTGGGCCGCCTGGGTGGACCAGGGCAACGCCAACACGACGGACGACACCTGGCTCACCACCCCGTACCACCTGCGTGACGAGACCGGGGCCCCGGTGCGGTCCGACGCCCGGGCGGTGCTGGACACCGCGCGGCTCGGCTATGTCTACGAGTCGCTGAGTGACGGGACCGGCACCGCGCAGGGCGTCGGCGGCGCCCCGTGGATGGCGGCCGTGGGCAGCCCCGACCCGCTGCTCGCCCACAGCGGGCCCACCACGCTCTCGGCGCGCGAGGCGCACGTCTCCCTCACCCCGGCGGAGGAGGTGGACCAGCCCGTCTCCCTGCTCTCCTCCGTCGTCCGGCCGCACACCGCGCGGACGGCCGAGGCACGCCGGGTCGCCGAAGGGCGGCGGCTCGTGCTCACCATCGAGAACGTCCGGGCCGACGCCCCGCCGGGCACCTCCTACCGGGTCTTCGTCGGCGCCCGCGGCAAGGACGACCTGGACCCGGCGAGCCCCCACTTCGTCGGCCACATCACCTTCTTCGGCGCGACCGGCGGGCAGTCCGGCCGGCCGGGTCAGCCCGCGGAGGGGAACACCTTCAGCTACGACGTCACGGACGTGCTGCGCGGTCTGGAGCAGGACGGCCGCTGGAACGGCGAGCTCCCCTCCGTCACCCTGGTGCCGGCCCCGGTCAACTACCCCTCCGGACCCGGCGTGCCGGAGGCCCTGGGCTCCGGGGCGGCGCAGCCCCGCTACGAGAGGCTCACCCTCTCCGTCGTCTGAGGCTCACAGCAACGGCTGTTCGGCCCAGATGACCTTGCCCTCCGGCGTGTAGCGCGTGCCCCAGCGTTCCGCGAGCTGGGCGACCAGGAACAGGCCGCGGCCGCCCTCGTCCTCCGCGGCGGCGTAGCGCAGGTGGGGCGAGGTGCTGCTGGTGTCGGAGACCTCGCAGATCAGGTTGCGGTCGCGCAGCAGCCGGACCCGGATCGGTCCCGAGGCGTGCCGGATGGCGTTGGTGATCAGCTCGCTGAGGATCAGTTCCGTGGTGAACTGCGCCTCGTCCAGCTCCCATTCCGTCAGCTGCCGGGTGACGTCGGCGCGGGCGCGTGCCACGACGGCGGGGTCGGAGGGCAGCTCCCACTCGGCGACCTGATCCTCCGCCAGCACCCGGGTACGGGCGACGAGCAGGGCGACGTCGTCGCTCGGCCGGGGCGGCAGCAGGGCGGCGAGCAGCGCCTCGCAGGTCTCCTGCGGCGAGCGGCCCGGGTGGGCCAGCGTGCTCCGCAAGGTGTCCAGGCCCGTCTCGATGTCCCGTTCGCGGTCCTCGACGAGGCCGTCGGTGTACAGGACCAGACTGCTGCCCTCCGGCAGCGTCAGCTCCGCCGCCTCGAAGGGGTGGCCGCCCAGACCCAGCGGCGGGCCCGCGGGGAGCTCGGCGAACTCCACCTCGCCGTCCACGCCGACGACCGCCGGCAGCGGATGACCGGCCCGGGCCATGCTGCACGTGCCGGACGCCGGATCGTAGATCGCGTACAGGCATGTGGCGCCCGCGATCGAGGCCTCGCTGTCGCCCGCCTCCTGGTCGATGCGGCCGACCAGCTCGTCCAGGTGCCCCAGGAGCTCGTCCGGGGGCAGGTCGAGGGAGGAGAAGTTCTGCACGGCCGTGCGCAGGCGTCCCATCGTCGCGGCGGCGTGCAGGCCGTGCCCGACCACGTCCCCGACGACCAGCGCGACGCGTGCGCCCGGCAGCGGGATGACGTCGAACCAGTCGCCGCCCACCCCCGCCTGGGCCGGCAGATAGCGGTAGGCGATGTCGACGGCGTTCTGCTCGGGCAGTCCGCGCGGCAGCAGGCTGTGCTGGAGGGTGACGGCCATGGTGTGCTCGCGCGTGAAGCGGCGCGCGTTGTCGATGCACACCGCGGCACGGGCCGCCAGTTCCTCGGCGAGCGACAGGTCGTCGTCCTCGAAGGGTTCGCTGTCACGGGTGCGCCAGAAGTTGGCGATGCCCATCAGCACGCCCCGCGCCTTGAGCGGCACCGTGATCAGTGAACGGAAGCCGTAGTCCAGGATCCGCTGGGTGCGCGCGGGGTCCTGGGTGCGCCAGCCGGCGGAGTCGGCGAGGCTCGGCACGAGGACCGCGTGGCCGCTGATGAAGCCGGTGGCCTGCGGGGTGGGCGGGGCGAAGCGGTGCATCTCGCCCGCCTGGTACAGGGGATTGTCGGCCCGCACGCCGGTCAGCGCCACCCGGCGCAGCTCCGGCGCCTCGCGGCCCGCCGTCCGGGGCTCCTCGCCCCGCAGCACCGGTTCGGCCAGGTCGACGGTGGCGTACTCGCTGAAGCCGGGTACGGACACCATGGTGAGTTCCTCGGCCGTGGCCTTCACGTCCAGGGTGGTGCCGATGGCGACGCTGGCCTCGTACAGCAGCCGCAGCCGGCCGCGGGCCACCTCGGCCCGTCCCGCCAGGGCGCGCAGCTCGGTGGAGTCCCGCAGCGTGGCCACGCTGCCCGGGGGGCCACCGCGGCGGTCCGTGGGCCGGTTGTTCACGGCCAGCATCCGGTCGCCGACGGGGATCACCTCGTCGCTGGCCACCCGCCGGGAGACCAGCAGCTCGGCCATCCGGGGGTCCAGATCCAGCTCGGGGACCCGCCGGCCCTCCACGTCCGGGGGCAGGCCGAGGAGCCGGCACGCCTCGTCGTTGGCGAGCAGGATCCGGGCCTCGCCGTCGACGATGACCACGCCCTCGCGCACGGCGTGCAGCACCGCGTCGTGGTGTTCGTACATCTGGGTCATCTCGACCGGGCCGAGCCCGTGCGTCTGCCGCCGCAGCCGCCTGCTCACCAGGGCCGTCCCGCCGGTGGCCAGGACCAGGGCGGCGGCTCCGGCGCCGATGACGACCGGCAGCTGCCGGTCGACGGCACTGCTCACGCTGCTGATCTTCAGGCCGGAGGAGACCATGCCGACGACCGTGCCGTGCGAGTCGGTCACCGGCACCACGACCTGCATCTCCTTGCCGAGCGGGCCGTTGACGTCCTCGATGGTGACGCGGCCCTGCTGCGAGGGGCCGATGGTGCCCACGAAGTGCTTGCCGATCAGCGAGGGGTCCGGGTGCGTGTAGCGGATGCCGTCGCGGTTCATCACCACGAGGAAGTCGACCCCGCCCTCCTTGCGGACGGCCTCGGCCTCCGGCTGGAGCACCGCCGACGGGTTCGGGCCGCGCATCACGGCCACCAGCCCCGGGGCATGGGCGAACGACTGGGCGGCGGCGAGCGAGCGGTCGCGCGCCGCCTGGAACCTGTCGCTCCGCGCCTGGAGCAGCAGCGTCGTCACGGCCGCCACGACCAGCAGCAGGACGATCAGGACCTGCAGCACGAACATCTGACCGGCGACGCTGCGGGCGCTCGCCACCGACCACAGACGCCGAGCCGAGGGCGCCCGTGGGCCTTGGCGCCCCTGACGCCGCTTTCGCCGGCTACCTGGGCGCCAACCGGTGAACCAGCGGCCCGAGGGCCCCCAGGAGCGGCCCCGGATCCGGGCCATACCCCCATGTCTACCCCGCCCCCTCCCGCCGCGCGAACGATACGCGCCACGCCGGGCCGCCCGCCGGCCCCCGCCGGGCGGCCGCGGACGGCCCGGCGGGGCCGGGGCAGAGGCCCTCAGGCGGGCGCCGGCAGGTCCCGCAGCGCGGCCGGCAGCGGCCCGGTGTGCAGGACGCCCAGGCGCTGCGTCGCCCGGGTGAGCGCGACGTACAGATCGCTCACCCCGAACTCCGCCGGCTCGGCCACGAGCACCGTGTCGAACTCCAGGCCCTTGGCCTGGCGCGGGTCGAGCAGCACCACCGGGCGGGTCAGGTCCGGCGACGGCCCGGCCGAGGCCGCCGGCAGGGCGGCGGCCAGGGCGGCCTGCCGGGCCCGCGGCGCGATCACGGCCAGCCGGCCGTCCGTCCGCCCCTCCCGCGCCACGGCGGCGGCGACCGCGCCCGCCAGGTCGTCCGTCCGCCGCGCCCAGGGGCGCGTGCCCGTGGAGCGGATCGAGCGCGGCGGCGCGAAGGAGGGGTCCGCCGACCGGGCGACCCCCGCCGCGACCTCCATGATCTCGGCCGGGGTGCGGTAGTTCACGCCCAGCCGTACGTGCTCGAAACGGTCCTCCACGTACGGCGCGAGGATCGTCTCCCACGAGCCGCAGCCACCCGGCTCGGCGGTCTGCGCCGGGTCGCCGACCAGCGTCATCGAGCGGGTCGGGCAGCGGCGCATCAGCAGCCGCC
>NZ_JBFAPH010000101.1:0-18761 GCF_040675635.1 Streptomyces sp. NPDC049577 | reverse complement strand
GAACGCGGCTGTCCGCGAAGGTGACCTTGCTGGTGTACTGGCCGGGCCGCCCGAGCAGGTGATTCTTGTCGGACTCGGCTGTGACCGTGCTGGTGCGATGGCGCTCAGCCACGGGGGTGGCTTTCGGCGGTGCCGAGCCGGCCTGGCGGCCGGCGGTTCCGGGACGTGCGGGCGGGTGCCCCGCCCCCTGCTCCGCCGCGATGGCGCTCAGCCGCGGGGGTGGCTTTCGGCGGTGCCGTCCCGGCCGGGAGGCCGTCCGGCACCGCCGGGCTGCGTTCCGGTGGTTTCTCGCCGTCGCGGCGGGGAGGAGGGGCCGGACTGTGGGGCGGCGGTTCGGGGGCCCGCGCTCTTTGTCCGCCGCGACGGTGTTCAGCCACGGGGGTGGCTTTCGGCGGTGCCGTTCCGGCCGGGAGGCCGTCCGGCACCGCCGGGCTGCGTTCCGGTGGTTTCTCGCCGTCGCGGCGGGGAGGAGCGGGGGCGTGCGGGCAGGGGCCCGCGCGCCTTCTCCGCCGTGGCGGCGCTCAGCCCACGGCGCGGCGTCCCGGCCGGAGGCCGGCGGTGCGCCCGATCCGCAAGCTCCCCGCAGGGTTGTGGTGCTTGGATTGGCGCATGAACCCGCAGCCGTCCCCGCCCTCCTTCACGGTCGGATTCGACCTCGACCTCACCCTGGTCGACTCCCGGCCAGGGATCCGCGCCTCGTACGAGTCGCTCGTCGCCGCCACCGGTACGTACATCGACATCGACCTCGTGTGCAGCCGGCTCGGGCCGCCGCTGGAGCAGGAGCTGCGGAACTGGTTCCCGGAGGAGCGGATCGCGGAGGCCAGCGCGATCTACCTGGACGCCTATCCGACGCGCGGCATCGCCTCCTCGCCCGCCCTGCCGGGAGCCCGGGAGGCCGTCGCGGCGGTGCGGGAGCTGGGCGGGAAGGCGATCGTCGTCACCGCCAAGCTGGAGCGCAACGCCCGCCTGCACCTCGATCACCTCGGGATCGAGCCGGACGAGCTCGTCGGCGGCCTGTGGGCCGAGCAGAAGGCGATAGCCCTGCGTGAGCACGCGGCGAGCGTCTACGTCGGCGACCACCTCGGGGACGTGCTGGGCGCCCGCACGGCCGGGGCGCTGTCCGTCGCGGTGACCACCGGCCCGTACGGGGCCGAGGAGCTGCGCGCCGCCGGGGCGGACGTGGTCCTCGCGGACCTGCGCGGCTTCCCCGACTGGCTGCGCGCCTACAGAGCCGAGGCCGCCGAGTCCTCGCGCGCCTGACGGCGCTGCTCGGCGATCGAGCGCAGCACCCCGCCGGCGGCGATCAGGAAGCCCACGCCCATCAGCATGCTCACGAAGTACGCCGGCGTGGGCAGCGGGTCGGCGCCCAGGAACAGCGGGGCGACCGTGGCCATGGTGGCCACCGCGCCGACGAGGAAGACGATGGCGCCGGTCCGTACCAGCAGATCCCCGGCCCGGGGCGTTTCGTTGCTCACCGCACCAGGGTAGATCCCTGGTCGGTGGTGCGGGCGCGGGTGGCCGGAAGAAGCCGGCCGGACGCGCAGAGGTACGACCAGGGGACGTCTTGTCACCGGCCCCTGGACCATTAGCCTTGGGGGTAGCGGGTCTTGCGGCCCGCTGTAGTGCTATCCAGAGCTGTTTTTCTGTTGATTGCAGACGCTCTCCATAATTTCCGAGTATTTTCCGACGAGACACGAGGACGAGGACAGACGTGCCTACCGGCAAGGTCAAGTGGTTCAACAGCGAGAAGGGCTTCGGCTTTCTCTCCCGCGACGACGGCGGAGACGTCTTCGTGCACTCCTCGGTGCTCCCGGACGGGGTCGACGCCCTCAAGCCCGGCCAGCGCGTGGAGTTCGGCGTCGTGGCCGGTCAGCGCGGTGACCAGGCCCTCTCGGTGACGGTACTGGAGCCTGCCCCCTCCGTGGCCGCCGCCCAGCGCCGCAAGCCCGACGAGCTGGCCTCCATCGTCCAGGACCTCACCACGCTGCTGGAGAACGTCACGCAGCAGCTCGAGCGCGGCCGCTACCCCGACAAGGCACACGGCTCCAAGATCGCGGGCATGCTCCGCGCCGTCGCCGACCAGCTGGACGTCTGACGTATTCGGGCGGGTCCCGAGCGGATTCGGGCCGATTCGATCCGGATGAATCGGATCGGCCGACGAATCGGATGAGTTGGGTGAATCAGACGAACGTCAGCGCGTCCGGGCCGAGCGCCGGCACCAGCCCCTCGGCCGCCGCGCGCGTCAGCAGCCCGCGCACCGCGGCGTAGCCGGCCTCGCCGAGGTCGGCCGTGAATTCGTTGACGTAGAGCCCGATGTGCTGCTCCGTCACCGCCGGATCCATCTCCTGCGCGTGCTCCAGCACGTACGGGCGCGACGCGGCCGGGTCGTCCCACGCCATGCGGACGGACGTCCGGGCCGCCTCCGCCAGCCCGCGCAGGCGCTCCGCGCCCAGCGAGCGCTTGGCGATGATCGCGCCGAGGGGGATCGGCAGGGTGGTGGTGTCCTCCCAGTGCGCGCCCATGTCGGCGAGGCGGGTGAGGCCGTAGTCCTGGTACGTGAACCGGGCCTCGTGGATCACCAGGCCCGCGTCCACCTTGCCGTCGCGCACGGCCGGCATGATCTCGTGGAACGGCAGGACGACCACCTCGCCCACCCCGCCCGGCACCTCCGCGGCGGCCCACAGCCGGAACAGCAGGTACGCGGTCGAGCGCTCGCTCGGCACGGCGACCGTCCTGCCGGCCAGATCGGCGGGGGCGGCGGGCTCGCGGGTCAGGACGAGCGGGCCGCAGCCGCGGCCGAGGGCCCCGCCGCAGGGCAGCAGGGCGTACTCCTCCAGGACCCAGGGGAGTACCGCGTACGACACCTTCAGCACGTCGAGCTCGCCGCGCAGGGCCATGCCGTTGGTGACGTCGATGTCGGCGAAGGTGACGTCCAGGGGCGGGGCCCCGGGGACCCTGCCGTGTGCCCAGGCGTCGAAGACGAAGGTGTCGTTCGGGCAGGGCGAGTACGCGATCCGGATCGGCTCGGTCATGCGGTCACCTCTGGTCCGGGGCCGGGGCGGGTGCGACCGCCCACGCCGTCGTGGTGCCGAAGGCGCGCGTCAGCGCCTCCAGCGCGTCCTTGATGCGCCAGGCGGCGCGGTCGCGGGGGCCCACCGGGTTCGAGACCGCGCGGATCTCCAGGACCGGGACGGCGTGCGCCGCGGCCGCCTCGGCGACGCCGAAGCCCTCCATGGCCTCGGCCAGCGCCCCGGGGTGACGGGACGCCAGCTCCGCCGCGCGGGCGGCCGAACCGGTGACCGTGGAGACGGTCAGCACCGTGCCGCGCGCGGCGCCGGTCGCCCCGGCCACGGCGCGTACGAGCGGCTCCGGCGGCCGGTGCTCGACCGCGCCGAAGCCCAGGTCCGTCACCGGAAGGAAGCCTTCCGGGGTTTCCGCGCCCAGGTCGGCGACCACGATCGCGTCGGACACGACGAGCGACCCCACCGGCGCGCCGCGCACGGCACCGACGAAGCCGCCGCCGATGCCGGCGGAGACCACCAGGTCGTACGGGGTGCCTGCGAGGGCGCCGGCGGTCAGCGCGGTCGCCGTGGCGGCCGCCGCCGCGGCGGGGCCCACCCCGCCGGCCAGCGTGTCGGCCGTCAGCCGGTGCGGGCCGGGCGCGGTGACGCGGCGCAGCACGATGCCGGGCGCGGCGATCTCGTCGCCCGCCCGGCCTCCGGCGATGCCCCGCGCGACCGCGTCCCGCTCGGCCTCCACGGCCGTGACCACGAGGACGCGCGTCACCTCGGTCAGGAGGACTTCTCCAGGGTGAAGTTCCAGACGCCCAGCGCCTTGCCCGTGGTCGCCTCGACGATGCTGACCTTGGTGGTGCGGGCGGCGGCCTCGCCCTGGCCACCGGCGAAGAAGGCGCTGGCCGGGATCGTCCGGTAGGTCTTCTTGTTCGGCTCCGGTTCGGCCGGGGAGCCGTTGATGAAGATGGTCCAGCCCTCGTCGGCGATCTTCGTGTCGACGCCGAAGCGGATCTTGTCCTCCATGGACGCCTTGACGGTCTTGCCCTCCTCCTTGAGGCAGGAGGCGACCTTCGAGGTCTCGATCGCGTCGCCGTCGTTGTAGCAGGCGGCTTCGGTGGTCACGGTGGTCGAACCGACGGTCACCGTCGCCAGGGGCGTCGGCTTGTCGCAGGCGGAGAGGGCGACGAGCCCGAAGGCCACGGCGCCGACGGCGGCAGCGGCGCGGCGGCGCTTGCCCCGGATGCTGGTAACGGTCATGCGGGCAGGCTATCGGGCCGCCCCGGTCACGCCACGCGCGGGTGCGGCGAGCCGCGCCGGGCGGCGGCCAGCAGGCCCCGTACCGCCGTGGCCGCCCCGAGTGCCAGGAACGCGGAGGCCACGGACAGGCCCACCACGCCGTTGAGCGGCAGCAGGATGCCGATCGCCCCGCCGGCCACCCAGCACATCTGGAGCAGCGTCTCCGAACGGGCGAACGCGGACGTGCGCACCTCCTCCGGCACGTCGCGCTGGATCAGGGAGTCCAGGGACTGCTTGCCCAGCGCCTGGGAGATGCCGGCCACCGCCGCCACGCAGACCACGAACACCGCGTTGTAGAGGACCGCCGTGACCACCGTGGCCCCCAGGGTCACCGTCAGGACCAGGGCGATCGTCTTCTCCGGCCCGCGCGAGCGCAGCAGCGCCCCTATGGCCGTGCCCAGCGCGTTGCCCGCGCCTGCCGCCACCGCGACCAGGCCCAGCGAGAGCGCCGGGCTCAGCCCGCCGAGCGGGTGGACGCGCAGCAGGAAGGCGAGGAAGAAGGTCAGGAAACCCGACAGCATGCGCAGCGCGCCGTTCGCCTGGAGCCCGTGCAGCACCGAGGCGCCCACCGTGCGCAGACCGGGCGCGCGGACGCGTGCGGCCCGGGGCGTGCGGCGCCGGAACCCCGGCCGGCGCCCCGGGCGCCGCTGCTCGGTGCGGTGGGCGAGCAGCCGCCGCTCGCGGTGGCCGTCGGCCACCAGGCGCGCCCGCGCCTCGCCCTTGGCCGAGTCCACCTTGTGCGGCAGGGACAGCGACAGATACGTCCCGGAGGCGAACACCAGGCACGCCCCGTAGAGGGGGAACGCCGGGCCCAGCTGGTGCAGGGCGGCGCCCAGCGGGGCCGCCACGCCGGTGGCCAGCAGGCCGCCCAGGGTGACCCGGGAATTGGCCTTCACCAGCGAGATCCGCGGCGGCAGCAGCCGTGGCACGACGGCCGAGCGCACCACGCCGTACGCCTTCGACGCCACCAGTACGCCCAGGGCCGCCGGATACAGCTCCAGGCCGCCGGTGGCCACCGCGCCGGACATGGTCAGCGCCAGCAGGACGCGGGTGAGCATGGCGCCGGCCATCGCCGCCCGGCGGCCGTGCGGGAGGCGGTCCAGCAGCGGGCCGATCACCGGCGCGAGGAGGGTGAAGGGCGCCATCGTCACGGCCAGGTAGAGCGCCACCCGGCCGCGGGCCTGGTCCGTGGGGACCGAGAAGAACACCGTCGACGCCAGCGCGACGGTGATCAGCATGTCGCCCGCCGAGTTCACGGCGTGCAGCTCGATGAGCTTGCCCAGACCCGACTCGCCCGCGCCGTGCGCGTGCGTGGCCCTGCGGACGCCCCGGCCGGCCGCCGCGAACGGCGTGCGGAGGACCCGAACCGCACCACGGCCCGCACGGCGGAGCGGACCGCCTTCTGCTGACCGGATGGCACCCACCACGCCATACTGCCCCAACTCGCTCGGTGCATGGCACCATCGGCGCAGCCGTGCTTCGTACCCGTCAGCTCCGGCGCCGGGTACGCCGTGTTCCGCGGGGGCTCGCCGACGCCCGGGTATCCCCCGGGTGGCCGCGCGGGGTAGCGTGCGTATCGCGCCATCGGCGGTCATTACGGCGTCATACGGCGTCGTGCGAAGCCATGCGGCGGTCCCGCGGTGCCTTCCGCGGCGGTCCCGCGTGGCCGCGCTCCGAGTCCGGATCCAGCAGAATGGGTAGGACCAGGTGCGCCCGAGGCCGTTCGGGCGCGGACGTCGACGCGGCCCCACGGTCCGCTCCGTCCGCCGCCCAGACCGCTCGGCAGGCGCACCGTGAGACGGCGTGGAAGAGAGAATCGATTCTTGTGAGTGCTGCGATGCGAAGCCGTACCCCGGACCGCCTGTGCGCCGAGGCGGTCGAACTCGCCCGGGCGGCGGCCGAGGAAGTCGCGCACCCCGGGAAGCCGGGCGACCACGTCGAGGTCGTCGCCGACGGGGACCGGGTCGTCACGCACTACTTCGCCTGCGAGGACCCCGGCTACCGGGGCTGGCGCTGGGCCGTCACCGTCGCCCGGGCCTCCCGCGCCAAGGTCGTCACCGTCGACGAGACCGTCCTGCTGCCCGGCCCCGACGCGCTGATGGCACCCGAATGGGTGCCGTGGAGCGAGCGGCTCCGCCCGGGGGACATGGGCCCCGGTGATCTGCTGCCCACCGAGGCCGACGACCTGCGCCTGGAGCCCGGCTGGACCGGCGAGGAGGAGCCGCCGCCGAACTCCGCCGTCTCCGGGAAGATGGCCGAACTCGTCGAGGCCGAGGACGCCGACGTCACGGCCGGACCGCCGCGGGACCTGCCGGCCGCGCCCGAGCGCGGCTCGATCGCGGCACTGGCCGAGGAGCTCGGCATGCGCCGCGCGCGGGTGCTCTCGCGCTACGGGCTGCACATCGCCGCGGACCGCTGGGACGAGTCGCACGGCTCCAAGACCCCGATGGCCCAGGCCGCGCCCGCCTCGTGCGTGAGCTGCGGCTTCCTCGTGCCGATCGGCGGCTCGCTCGGCCAGGCGTTCGGCATCTGCGCCAACGAGTTCGGGCCGGCGGACGGGCACGTGGTCTCGCTGTCGTACGGGTGCGGGGGGCATTCGGAGGCGGCTGTCATGCCGAAGGCCCCGAGGCCGGCACCGCCTGTGATCGACGAGACGCTCGTCGATCCCCTGGCCCTTCGGGAGGAGCCTTCCGAGGGCGAGGAGGATCTCGGGCACGCGTAGTCCTTGCCGGGTGCCGCGCCGTGGGGGCGGGGGGCTTTCCCGCCCGCCCACCTGTCACCCGGAACGCGTGACCTTCGGTGGGCGCTGTACGTTCACGTCTGGCAATCGTGAACGACGGGAGACGACGTGAGCTGGGTGCGGAAGGTGGGGGCCGGGGGAGCCGACCCGTTCGGGACCGCGCGGCTGCGGCGCGGGGTGCTGGATTCCTGGGTCGCCTCGCCCGCCCGCTTCCGGGAGGACGCCAACGCCGAGGAGGACCTCGCCCTCGGCGGCTACCGCGACCGCCTCGTCGTCGAGCTCGCCCAGAACGCCGCCGACGCCGCCGCCCGGGCCGGCGTCCCCGGCCGGCTCCGGCTGACCCTGCGCCCCGCCCGGGACGGCGGCCCCGCCGTTCTGGCCGCCGCCAACACCGGCGCCCCCCTCGACGCCACGGGCGTCGAGTCGCTCTCCACCCTGCGGGCCTCCGCCAAACGCGACGCCGCCGCCGAGGCGGCCGTCGGCCGGTTCGGCGTGGGCTTCGCGGCCGTCCTCGCCGTCAGCGACGAGCCCGCCCTGGTCGGCCGCACCGGAGGCGTCCGCTGGTCGCTCGCCGAGGCCCGCGACCTGGCCGCCCAGGCGGCCGCCGGCAGCCCCGCCCTGGGCGGCGAGGTCCGCCGCCGCGAGGGCCACGTGCCGCTGCTGCGCCTGCCGCTGCCGGCCGAGGGCAGCGCACCCGAGGGCTACGACACCGTCGTCGTGCTGCCCCTGCGCGACGGCGCCGCCGAGGACCTGACCGCCCGTCTGCTCGCCGCCGTCGACGACGCGCTCCTGCTCACCCTGTCCGGCCTGGACGAGGTCGTCGTCGAGACGCCGGACGCCCCCGCCCGCACCCTGACCCGGCGTCAGGAGGGCCCGTACGTCCTCGTGGACGACTCCGCGCGCGGCGCGGCCGGCGTCACGACGCGCTGGCGCGTCGAGAGCGCGTCCGGGCGGACCGCCCCGGAGCTGCTCGCCGACCGGCCCGTCGAGGAGCGGCTGCGTCCGCACTGGTCGGTGACCTGGGCGGTCCCGGTGGGCGCGGACGGCGAGCCGGTACGGCCGCGCACGGCGCCGGTGCTGCACGCGCCCACGCCCACGGAGGAGCCGCTGGGCCTGCCCGGCCTGCTCATCGCCACGTTCCCGCTGGAGCCCACCCGCCGGCACACCGCGCCGGGCCCGCTGACGGACTTCCTGACGGAGCGCGCGGCGGAGACCTACGCCGCGCTCGTCCGTGACTGGCACCCGGTCTCCGCCGGCACGCTCGACCTCGTCCCGTCCCCGCTGGCCACCAGCCCGCTGGACGCGGAGCTGCGCCGCCTGGTGCTGGAGCGGCTGCCGCGCGTGCCGTTCCTGCCGAGCGCGGCGCCGGAGCGCGCCGCGGAGGGGGAGGAGCCCGCGGAGCCGTACGCGCTGCGGCCCGTCGAGGCCGAGGTCGTCGAGGGCGCGGGGGCCGGGGCGGTGCGGGTGCTCGGGGAGCTGTTCCCGAACCTGCTGCCGGCCGGCCTGGAGCGGCGGCCGGAGCTGCGGGCGCTCGGTGTGGCGCGCGTGTCGCTCGGCGAGGCCGTCGACCGGCTGGCGGGCGTCGAACGCGACCCCGAGTGGTGGTGGCGGCTGTACGACAGCCTGGCCGGCGTCGACCCGGACCGGCTGACCGGCCTGCCCGTACCGCTGGCGGACCGCGGGACGGCCGTCGGGCCGCGGCAGGTGCTGCTGCCGCTCGCGGACACCACCGACGCCACCGGCGCCCAGCGGCTGTCCCGACTGGGCCTGAAGGTCGTCCACCCGGACGCCGCGCATCCGCTGCTGGAGAAGCTGGGCGCCACCCCCGCGTCCCCGCGCGCCGTCCTGACCACGCCGCAGATCCGGGCCGCCGTGGCCGGTTCGCTGGACGCGGACGAGGTCTGGGACGAGGACGGGCTGGACGCCGACACCCTCGCCGAGGTCGTCCTCACCCTGGTGCGGGACGCGGGCCTCGCCCCCGGTGACGAGCCGTGGCTGGCCGCCCTCGCACTCCCCGACGAGGACGGGGAGCTCGCCCCCGCCGGCGAACTCGTCCTGCCGGGCAGCCCCTTCGAGGCCGTGATCCGGCCGGGCGAGCTCGCCGCGTGCGACGCGGAGCTGGCCGGGCGCTGGGGCGAGCAGCCGCTGACCGCCGTCGGCGTGCTGGCCGACTTCGCGCTCGTGCGCGCCACGGACGTCGTCCTCGACCCGGACGAACTCGAACCCCGGGACGGCGACTTCGCCGAGCCCGACGACGCCGGTCTGCTGGACGCGGTCGACGTGTGGTGCGAGGACGTCCTGGACCGGCTGCCCGACACCCCCGTGCCGCCGGTCGCCACCGAGATCGTGGCCGTGCGGGACCTCGACCTGGTCGACGACGACGCCTGGCCGCAGGCCCTCGCCCTGCTGGCGCGCCCGCCGCTGCGGGACGCGCTGACGACGCCGGTGCGCGTGCT
Organism: Streptomyces sp. NPDC049577; assembly: GCF_040675635.1. Classification (NCBI taxonomy): domain Bacteria; kingdom Bacillati; phylum Actinomycetota; class Actinomycetes; order Kitasatosporales; family Streptomycetaceae; genus Streptomyces; species Streptomyces sp. NPDC049577. Next base: position 9,255 of record NZ_JBFAPH010000101.1, on the reverse strand, counting down.
GCTGCCGGACGGCACGACGGAGTCCGTCCGCCCGTACACCGCGTGGTGGCTGCGCGGCCACCCGGTCCTGGACGGCCGCCGCCCCGCCGGGCTGCGGGCGCGGGGCGGCGACCCACTGCTGGCCGGCCTGTACGACGCCGCGGACGCGGCGGACCTGGCGGACGAGCAGGTGCTGCGCGCCCTGGGCGTACGGACCTCCGTCGCCGCCCTGCTGGACGAACCGGGCGGCGCGGCGGAACTGCTGTCCCGCCTGGCCGACCCGGACCGGCCCGTGGGCGCCGCCCAGCTGCACGGCCTCTACGGTGCCCTGGCCGAGCTGGAGCCGGACGACGTCACCCTCCCGGACGAGCTGCGCGCCGTCGTCGACGGCGAGGTGCGCGTCGTGGACGCGGCGGACGCGCTGGTCGCCGACGCCCCCGACCTGCTGCCGCTCGCGGCCGGCCACGCCCTGCTCCCGGTCCGCCCGGACCGCGCGGCCGACCTGGCGGACCTGCTCCAGGTCCGGCGGCTCGGCGAGGTCTTCGCGGCGGCCGTGCCCACGGACGGCGGCGAGGTCCGCGAGGTCCCGGAGGGCGTGCGCGTGCTGCTGCCCGGTGCGCCGGAGACGTACACCGAGCACGAGGAGCTCGTCGTCGACGGCGTCGAGCTCGACTGGCGCCGGGGCCCCGACGGCGTCCTGCACGCGGCGACCCTGGAGGGCGTCGCGGCGGGCCTGGCCTGGGCCGCGGGTGCCTGGCACCGCCGCTTCGAGGCGGCGGCGCTGCTGGAGGACCCGTCCCGCACGGACGAGCTGGCGCGGGCGCGCTGGTTCGACTGACGGCTCCTACGATGGAAACGCGGGCAGAGTGTTCCGTTTCCGGGAGGCGCCATGATCAGGAAAGTGGCCGACTGCCGCAAGTACCCGAGCGAGTCGAACTGCTCCCTCGCGATCTCCGGCGAGGAGGAAGAGGTCGTGAAGGCGGCGGCCGAGCACGCGGTCTCCGTGCACCAGCACGAGGACACACCGGAGCTGCGCGAACAGATCCGGGGCATGCTGGAGGACGAGAAGGGCTGAGGGGGCGGGCTGATTCCTCAGCCCGTCCGGCGTTCGAGGGCACCACGCGCGGCGTGGTCCGGGGGTCCGGGGACCTGTCCCCGGACCCGCCCCAACCGCCGCCAGACGAATTCGAGCACCAGCCCCGCGAGCACCGCGATGCCCGCGCAGCCCCACGGGACCCCCGTCCCCGCCAGCCGCAGCGCGAAGAACCGTTGCAGCCACGGAGTGACCAGCACCACCACGAACCCCGCCCCCATCGCCCCCACCAGCGCCAGACGCCACCATGTGTACGGGCGGGCGATGATCGCCAGGACCCACAGCGAGATCAGGAAGAGGGTCAGCGTCGCCGCGCTCGTCTCCGCGGCCAGCGCGTCCGGCCCCGCGTAGTGGCTCCGCGCCAGCAGGTATCCGGCGAACGTCGCCACTCCCGCGATGAGCCCCGCCGGCACGGCGTACCGCATCACCCGCCGCACGAAGCGCGGCTGTGCCCGTTCGCGGTTGGGCGCCAGCGCCAGGAAAAAGGCCGGCACGCCGATCGTCAGCGTCGACAGCAGCGTCAGATGGCGCGGCAGGAAGGGATACGGCACGCGCCAGCACACGACCAGGACGGCCAGCAGCACCGAATAGACCGTCTTCGTCAGGAACAGCGTGGCGACGCGGGTGATGTTGCCGATGACGCGCCGGCCCTCGGCGACCACGGACGGCAGCGAGGCGAAGCTGTTGTCCAGCAGGACGATCTGGGCGACCGCGCGGGTCGCCTCGGAGCCCGAGCCCATGGCGACGCCGATGTCGGCGTCCTTCAGGGCGAGGACGTCGTTGACGCCGTCCCCCGTCATGGCGACCGTGTGCCCGCGGGACTGGAGCCCGCCGACCATGTCCCGCTTCTGCTGCGGCGTGACACGCCCGAAGACCGTGTGCTCCTCCAGCACCCGGGCCATGTCGTCCTGCTCCGCCGGCAGCCGGCGCGCGTCGACGGGCGCGTCGGCGCCCGGCAGCCCCAGCTTGGCGGCGACGGCACCGACGGAGACCGCGTTGTCCCCGGAGATGACCTTCGCGGAGACGTGCTGCTCCGCGAAGTAACGCAACGTCCGCGCCGCGTCCGAGCGCAGCCGCTGCTCCAGGACGACCAGGGCCGTGGGCCGGGCGCCCTCCGTGACGCGCGGGTCGTCGAGGTCGCGCTCGGCCCGGGCCAGCAGCAGGACGCGCAGCCCCCTGGCGCCCAGTTCCTCCGCCTCCCGCAGCGCCGCGTCCCCCCGGGGCAGCAGTACGTCGGGGGCGCCCAGGAGCCAGTGGGACGTGCCGCTGCCCGGGCTGTCGAGCGCGGCGCCGCTGTACTTGCGGGCGGAGGAAAAGGGCAGCGCCCGTGTGCAGCGCCAGCCCTGACCGTCCGGGTAGGCGTCGATGATGGCCTTGAGGCTGGCGTTGGGCCGGGGATCGGCGTCGCCGAGCGCGCCGAGCACCTGGCGGACGTACGACTCCTCGGCGCCGGCGAGCATCCGCAGCTCGCTGACGTTCATGCCGCCCTCGGTGAGCGTGCCGGTCTTGTCGAGGCACACCACGTCGACGCGGGCCAGCCCCTCGATCGCCGGCAGCTCCTGGACCAGGCACTGGCGGTTGCCGAGCCGGATGACGCCGATCGCGAAGGCGACGGACGTGAGCAGCACCAGGCCCTCCGGCACCATCGGCACGATCCCGGCGACCATGCGCCGGACGGCCTCGCGCCAGTCGTGGCCCTGGACGAACAACTGGCTGACGATCAGGCCGACGGCCGTCGGAACCATCATCCACGTCACGTACTTCAGGATCCGGCTGATGCCGGTGCGCAGCTCCGAGTGGACCAGCGTGAAGCGGGAGGCCTCCTCGGCGAGCTGCGCGGCGTAGGCCTCGCGGCCGACGCGGGTCGCGGCGTAGGCGCCGGTGCCGGCGACGACGAACGAGCCGGACATCACCTTGTCGCCGGGCGCCTTCAGCACCGGGTCGGCCTCGCCGGTGAGCAGTGACTCGTCGATCTCCAGGCCGTCCGACTCGGCGATCTCGCCGTCGACGGCGCACTTGTCGCCCTGGCCGAGCTCGATGAGGTCGCCGAGCACGATCTCGCCGGTGGTGACGTGCACGGTCTCCCCGTCGCGCCGCACGGCCGGCTTCGCCTCGCCGATGACGGCGAGGTTGTCGAGCGTCCGCTTGGCGCGGAGTTCCTGGAGGATGCCGATGGCCGTGTTGGCGACGATCACGAAGCCGAACAGCCCGTCCTGGAGGGGCCCGACGACCAGGATGATCAGGAAGAGGACGCCGATGATGGCGTTGAAGCGCGTGAAGACGTTGGCCCGCACGATGTCCGCCGTCGAGCGCGACGACCGTACGGGGACGTCGTTGACCTCGCCCCGGGCGACCCGCTCCGCGACCTCGTGCGCGGAGAGGCCGGGGTTGCCCGCCGGATCGCTCATGCCTCAGACGGTACGGCGGCGGGGGACGCCGCACCTTTCGGACGGGCTCTTTCGGTCAGCCGGTCAGTCCTGCGCGGCGGCCCGGTGCCGCTTGATGGCCGCGTCCCGCTTCCGCACGTACCAGATTCCGATCAGACCGAGCCCCCCGCCGGTCAGGCAGCACCACACCCACCAGGCGTGCCCGTGGTCCGCGAACCAGCCGTAGAACGGCAGCTGCGCGACGAAGAGGACGAACCACAGGATCGTGCCGCCGGTGATCGTGGCGACGACGGGCCCCTCCAGGGGCTCCGGTGCCTCGTGCTTGGGGGTCCACTTCGCCATGCGCTCAGGGTAGTCGCGCGGACGCCGGCGATCGAAAGAGGCCCGAAAGAGGCCCGAAAGAGGCTCGGAACAGGCCCGGAACAGGCCCGGAAGGGGCCGGGAGCCCACCGGGGTCTACGCGCGGAGATAGCCATTCCGCGTTTGTTTATTCATACTGAATCGAACAGGATCCAACCGGATGGTTTCGTTCGATCATCCAAGCACGGTCCATTCGATGATCCAAATCGGCCTCCCAGGCCCGTACGACTGAGGTCCGACGCATGCCCACCCCGGCCACTCCGGCGGTCGACGCCCAGCAGCCGTCCCCCACGCCCCCCGGCAACGCTCTCGACCGGTACTTCCGGATCACCGAGCGCGGCTCGTCCGTCGCCCGCGAGGTGCGCGGCGGCCTGGCCACCTTCTTTGCGATGGCCTACATCATCGTGCTGAACCCGATCATCCTCGGCGCCGGTCACGACAAGTTCGGTCATCAGCTGGACAACACCCAGCTCGTCACCGCGACCGCCTTGATGGCGGGCCTGTCGACCGTCCTGATGGGCGCGATCGGCAACGTGCCGATCGCCTGCGCCGCGGGCCTCGGCATCAACGCCGTCGTCTCGCTCCAGCTCGCCCCCAAGATGAGCTGGCCGGACGCGATGGGCATGGTGGTACTCGCCGGCCTGGTGCTGATGGTGCTGGTCGCCTCCGGTCTGCGGCAGCGGGTCATGGACGCCATCCCCGGCGGGCTGCGGCGCGCGATCGCGATCGGCATCGGCCTGTTCATCTCGCTGATCGGCCTGGTCGACTCCGGCTTCGTCACCCGCAACCCCGACGCCGCCCACACCACCGTCCCGCTCGGCCTCGGGCAGGGCGGACAGCTCCAGGGCTGGCCCGTGCTGGTCTTCGCGATCGGCCTGGCGCTGACGTTCATCCTGGTCGTGCGCAGGACGCCCGGCGCGATCCTCATCGGGATCGTCTCCATGACCTTCGTGTCGATCATCATCAACGAGCTGGTGAGGATCCCCGACGCCAACTGGGGCCTGAGCGTCCCGCGCGTGCCCGACCACATCGTCGGCGCGCCCGACTTCGGCCTGGTCGGCAACGTCAGCCTGTTCGGCGGCTTCCACGAGGTCGGCTGGCTCACCGGCTGCCTGTTCGTCTTCACCGTGCTGCTGTCCGGCTTCTTCGACGCGATGGGCACGATCATCGGCGTCGGCGAGGAGGCCGGGCTGACCGACGAGAACGGCCAGCTGCCCAACATGGGCAAGATCCTGATGGTCGACGGCGTGGCGGTCGCCGCCGGCGGCCTCGGCTCGGCCTCGGCCAACACCTGCTTCGTCGAGTCCACCGCCGGCGTCGGCGAGGGCGCCCGCACGGGCCTCGCCAACTTCGTCACCGGCGGGCTCTTCCTGCTCGCCCTGATCGCCACCCCGCTCGCGACCGTCGTGCCCTCCCAGGCCGCGACCCCCGCGCTGATCGTCGTCGGCTTCCTGATCATGGCGGCCAACGTGCGGGACATCGACTGGAGCGACTTCACGATCGCGATCCCCGCGTTCCTGACGATCGTCTCGATGCCGTTCACCTACTCGATCACCAACGGCATCGGCATCGGCGTCCTCGCCTTCATCCTGCTGCGGATCGCCGACAAGCGGGCCCGGGAGATCCCCTGGCTGCTCAACGTGGTCGGGGCCTGCTTCCTCGTCTACTTCCTGCTCGACCCGATCGAGCGGGCACTGGGTGTGAAGTAGCACCGCCCGTACGTACGCACCGCCGGCGCCGTCCCCCTTCGCGGGGGGCGGCGCCGGCGCGTTTTCACGCCGCGGCGGCGACGGCCCTTTCGGCGTTTCCGGTGTTTCCGGCGTTCTCCGCGGGGACGCGGTCCTCGGCCGGCGGGCGCAGCGAGGCACCCGTGGTGCCCAGGACGTCCCCGGTGACCGGCCCCGCCAGTCGCATGACGTCCGCGACGAACCGCCCGCGCCGCACGCCGAGGCGGCGCAGCGCCCGGCCGTGGTCGAGGGCGACGAACGCGGCGGCACCGAGCAGCAGCCCGCGCCACCCGGACATCACCAGCGCGCGCAGCGGGCGGCCCGGCAGCTCGCCGACGGAGTCGCGCAGCCGGCGGCAGTGGAAGGGGATGTGCCGCCGCTCGTCGGCCAGGATCCGGCCGGCGACCTCCGACACCAGCGGGTCCCCGGCGCCGTCCCGCACGGCCCGGTAGTAGCGGACGGCCACCAGCTCGGCCACCATCAGGACCAGCAGCTCCATGCGCAGCCCGAGCAGCCGGCGCAGCCGGACGAAGACCCGGTCGCTCCAGCAGCTCGCGATCGCCGGCATGCCGCCGGCGCCGAGCAGCAGCGCCAGCATTCGCGCGTGGTTCCGCTCCTCCTCGACGAACAGCCGGACGGCCGCGGAGTAGTCCGCGTCCCCCGCCCCGTCGGCCTTGCCGATCAGATTGGCCCCGTCGCCGTCCTCGCCGACCTGGAACCGTTGCAGGCTGCGCCACACGGCACGGGGCAGTCGCGCACCCCGCCCCCAGCCGGGATCGCCCGTCGCCCGCCGGCGCTCCGCCTCGGCCTCGAAGTGCCGCGTCCACTCCCCGAACGCGCTCGTGTCGCTCGTGTCGCTCGTGTCGCTCGTGTCCATGCGGTCCGTCCCCCGTTCCTTGATCCGCTATCGATCAATATTCCGGACATCGTGCGCCGGAGTTCGGTTCCACTTTCATTAGATCAGGTAATGAGTTAAGCTAATGAACATGCCGGATCTGTCCCGTACCCCGGACGACAGCGCCGCCGTGAACTCCCTGAGGTCCGGTGTGATGCGACTGTCGCGGAGGCTCAAGCACCAGCGGGTCGACGAGTCGCTCAGCCCGACCGAGATGTCGGTGCTCGGCACCCTCGCCCGGTGCGGCTCCGCCACCCCCGGGGAGCTCGCCCGCAAGGAGCATGTGCAGCCGCCGTCGATGACCCGCATCGTCGCGATGCTGGAGGCCAAGGGACTGGTCAGGCTGGAGCCGCACCCCGAGGACCGCCGCCAGAAGGTGGTCCGGCAGACCGAGCAGGCCGAGGCCATGCTCGAGGAGAGCCGGCGCAAGCGCAACGCCTGGCTCGCGGACCTGGCCGGAAGGCTGGACGAGGACGAGTGGGCGACGCTGCGCGCCGCCGCGCCCGTCCTCGAGAAACTCGCGCACCTGTAGACGCGCACCCCCGCCGGGGGCTCGCACAGAAGGAGGCGAAAGCACTTTGAGTTCGGGACCCGGAGCAGACTCCGCACCCGCACCGAACCGCCACGACGACGACACTCGCACCACCTCCCTGCCCGCCAAGGGAGGCACCTTCAGCTCACTCCGGGTGCGCAACTACCGGCTCTTCGCCACCGGACAGGTGGTCTCCAACACCGGTACCTGGATGCAGCGCATCGCCCAGGACTGGCTGGTCCTCGGGCTCACCGGCTCCTCCGCGGCCGTCGGCATCACCACGGCCCTGCAGTTCCTGCCGATGCTTCTCCTCGGGCTCTACGGCGGCGTCCTCGCCGACCGGTACCCCAAGCGCGGCCTCCTGATCGTCACCCAGGTGGCGATGGGCCTCACCGGCCTCGCCCTGGCCGTCCTCACCCTCACCGGGCACGTCCAGGTCTGGCACGTCTACCTCACCGCCTTCGTGCTCGGCCTCGTCACCGTCGTCGACAACCCCGCCCGCCAGGCGTTCGTCGTCGAGATGGTCGGACCGGCCGATCTGCGCAACGCGGTCAGCCTCAACTCGGCGAACTTCCAGTCCGCCCGGCTCGTCGGTCCCGCCGTCGCCGGTGTGCTGATCACCGCCGTCGGCAGCGGCTGGGCGTTCCTGCTCAACGGACTGTCCTTCGCCGCGCCCATCGCGGCCCTGCTGCTGATGCGCGCGAGCGAACTCCACAAGGTCGACCGCGCCCCGCGCGGCAAGGGCCAGCTCCGCGAGGGCCTGCGGCACGTCGCCGAGCGCCCGGAGCTGATCTGGCCGATCGTCCTGGTCGGATTCATCGGCACCTTCGGCTTCAACTTCCCCATCTGGCTCACGGCCTACGTCAACGACGTCTTCCACGCCGACGCGAGCACCTACGGCCTGCTCAACACGCTGATGGCCGGCGGCTCCCTCGCGGGCGCCCTGCTCGCCGCCCGGCGCGGTAGCTCGCGCCTGCGGCTGCTGGTCGGCGCGGCGTTCGCCTTCGGCCTCCTGGAGGTCGCGGCGGCGCTCTCGCCCTCGTTCTGGGTCTTCGCGCTGCTGCTGGTGCCGATCGGGATGTGCGGACTGACGATCAACGTCACCGCCAACTCCAGCGTCCAGCTGGCCTCCGACCCGGCGCTGCGGGGCCGGGTGATGAGCCTGTTCATGATGGTCTTCATGGGCGGTACGCCGCTGGGCGCACCGCTGGTCGGCTGGGTCACCGACGCGTACGGCCCCCGTGTCGGCTTCGTCGCGGGCGGCGTGGTCTCGGCCCTGGCCGCCACCGCCGTCGGCCTGGCCCTGGCCCGCGCGTGCGGCCTCCGCCTCAAGATCGACCTCCGCCGGGGCCACCGTCACGTCTCCTTCGTCCCCCGCCCGGCGGCCTCCCGCCGGGAGGAACTGACGGCGGCGGCGTAAGCCCGGCCGGCTTCCCTGGGTTCCCGCGAATTCCCGCGCGTTCCCGCCGGTCCCGCCCCCACGGCGACGGGACCGGCGGGAACGCGCTTTCTCGGGCGAAGTCGTCCTGGCGGGCGCGGTTCCCATGGGCCTCGAACTCCTCCGCGCCGATCTCCGTACCGGCCAGGTCGGGGCCGTGCAGGACCAGGAAACGCCGCTTCACGCCGTCCTCCGTGCCAGCAGGGCCGCCGCCGACTCCTCGGCCAGGGTCACTCGCCGACGAGGACGGCCGGGCGTGGGGGCGGGCGCACGGCCGTGCGTTGAGGGCATCTCGCCCGCGCCGCACGACGGGGGTGTGCGGCGCGGGCGAGTGTGGCCGGTATCGCGGGGGCGGCGTCCTCCCCGCCCTTTCCGATCTCCCTTGCGCGAGACTGGCCACATGCGACTGTTCGCCGCTGTGACGCCTCCCGCAGCAGCCGTCGACGAGCTGGCGGCCGAGGTCGCGGACCTGCGGGCCGCGCTCCCGGACGAGACCGGGCGGCTGCGCTGGACCGCGCCCGCCATGTGGCACTTCACCCTCGCCTTCCTCGGCGAGGTCGACGAGGAACTGCTGCCCGGCCTCACCGAGCGCCTCGCGCGCGCCGCGCACCGGCACGCCCAGCACGACCTGCGATTCGCCGGGGGTGGCCGGTTCGGCGACCGGATCCTGTGGGTCGGGGCGGACGGCGGGCTGGAGGAGCTGCGCGGACTGGCGCGTTCCACCACGGCCGGGGCCCGGCGAGCCGGGGTGCGGATGGGTCGAGAGCTGGGACGCCTGGGCGGCGAGCACCGTGCGCGCCCCCCTGGTCGTCGGTCACGAGTTCGCCGGTGAGGTCGTCGCGAC
>NZ_JBFAPH010000100.1:0-18810 GCF_040675635.1 Streptomyces sp. NPDC049577 | reverse complement strand
ATCGCCACCGTCGGCAACTACGACTACGGCTTCTACTGGTACTTCCACCAGGACGGCACCCTCGCCTTCGAGGCCAAGTCCACCGGCATCGTGCACCGACGACCTCGACGGGGACGTCGCGTTCGACGAGGGCGCCCTGGATCTGGGCGAAGTCGGCGGCGGTGCGGCACAGGACCGCGATGTCGCCGGGGGCGGTGCCCGTGCGGACGAGGTGGGCGAGGGAGTCGGCCAGCCAGCCGAGCTCCTCGGCGTGGGTGGGCAGCAGGGCGCAGCGGACCAGGCCGTCGCGCTCGGCGCCGGGGGCGGGGCGCAGTGCCTCGACGCCGGCGTGGCGTTCGCGCAGGGGGCCGGCGAGGTTGTTGGCGAGGGTGAGGAGGCGGCCGCCGCTGCGGCGGTTCTCGCTGAGGGCGTGGCGGGCGGCGGGGGTGCCGTCGGCGTGCGGGAAGTGGCGGGGGAAGTCGTCGAGGTTGGCGACGGACGCGCCGCGCCAGCCGTAGATGGCCTGGCAGGGGTCGCCGACGGCGGTGACGGCGTGGCCGGTGCCGTTGCCGAAGAGGTGGGCCAGCAGAAGGCGCTGGGCGACGGACGTGTCCTGGTACTCGTCGAGGAGGACGACCGCGAACTCCTCGCGCAGGATCCGCCCGACCTCCGGGCGGCTGCGGGCCAGCTCGGCGGAGAGGGCGATCTGGTCGCCGAAGTCCATCAGGTCGCGGGAGCGCTTCTCGGCGCGGTAGGCGCGGACCAGGGTGAGGAGTTCCCGGCGGGCGCGGGCCGTGTCGGGCACCTTGCGCAGGTCGGCGTTGGTGAGCCGGGCCTCTTCGAGGGCGGCGAGCAGCTCGGTGTCGTACGCCTCCAGGCGGGCGGGGTCGACGAGGTGCTCGGCGAGCTCGGCGTCGAGGGCCAGAAGGTCGGCGACGAGGTCCCCGAAGGAGCGGGTGAGGGCGGGGTGCGGGCCCGGGGAGGAGCGCAGGACGCGGGCGGCGAGCTGGTAGCGGGTGGCGTCGGCGAGGAGGCGGGTGGTCGGCTCCAGGCCGATGCGCAGGCCGTGGTCCTTCAGGAGGCGGCCCGCGAAGGCGTGGTAGGTGGAGATCTGCGGGTCGTCGGTGGGCTCGTCCTCGGGGTCCGGAGACGTGATGCCGGCTTCGGCGAGTGCTTTGCGGACGCGCTCGGACAGCTCGCCGGCCGCCTTGTTGGTGAACGTCAGGCCCAGCACCTGCTCGGGGGCGACCTGTCCGGTGCCCACGAGCCAGACCACGCGCGCGGCCATCACCGTCGTCTTGCCCGAGCCGGCTCCGGCCACGATCACCTGCGGGGCGAGCGGCGCGGTGATGCAGGCCGTCTGCTCCGGGGTGAACGGGATGCCGAGGAGCTCCTTGAGCTGCTCGGGGTCGGTCAGGCGCGGGGTCACACGAGAACGCTAACGGCAGCCTCTGACATTCGGTATCCGCGCAGGTCAGAGCGCTATTCGACGATGTGGCGGCCCTCCGGGCGGGCCGAGCAGGAGGCGCGGAACGCGCAGTGCGTGCAGTGCTGGCCGGGGCGCGGGGAGAACCGTTCGTCCAGGACCCGGCCGGCCGCGGTGGCGAGGAGCCCGCCGATCCACTCGCCGTCCTCTCCCGGCGGGCGCTGGGCCTGGATCCTGGGCAGGGCCTCGCCGCCGTCCTTCTTCGCCGCGCCCTGCCGCAGCTGGACGAGTTCGGCGCCGCCCGGGCGCGGGCGCTCGCCGTCGAAGAGGGTGTCCACGGCGCCCTCCTCGACGGCCAGCTGGTAGACGGCCAGCTGCGGATGGCGGTCGACGTCGCGGGCGGCGACCGGGCTCTTGCCGGTCTTGAAGTCGACGACGTAGGCGCGGCCGTCGGCGCCGCGCTCCACGCGGTCCATGGAGCCCCGGATGCGGACGAGGTGGTTCTCGGCCTTCAGCGTGACGTCGAAGGGGTGCTCGGTCGCGACGGCGCGGCGGCCGCCGCGTTCCAGGACGTGCCAGCGCAGGAAGCGTTCCAGCGCGGCGCGGGCGTTCTCCTTCTCCTGCTGCGACTTCCAGGGTGCGTCGAAGGCGAGGGCGTCCCAGACGGACTCCAGGCGTTCCATGAGGACCGCCAGGTCGGCCGGGGTGCGGCCGGAGGCGACCTCGTCGGCCAGGACGTGCACGACGTTGCCGAAGCCCTGGGCGGCCGTCGGCGGCGCGTCCGCCTTGACCTCGCGGCCCAGGAACCACTGGAGCGAGCAGTCCTCCAGCAGGCCGAGGGCCGAGCCGGACAGGGCGACGGGCCGGGCGGGGTCGCGCAGCGGCACCTCGTTGTGGGTCGGCTCGTTCAGGCCCCACCAGCGGTAGGGGTGGGCGGAGGGGACGAGCGGCTGCCCCTCGTCGTCGGTGAGCGCCGCGAGCCGGGCCAGGCGTTCGGCGGCGGCGGCGCGCAGCGCGTCCGAGGCGTCCGGGTCGACGGTGGTGGCGCGCAGCTCGGCGACGAGCGCGGACACGGCGAGCGGGCGGCGCGGGCGCTGGGCGATGTCGACGGGCTCGGTGCCGAGTTCGGGCAGGAAGCGGGAAGGCTGGTCGCCGTCCTCCGCCGCCGCCTTGACGGCCGTCACGACGAGGCGGTCCTTCGCGCGGGTGGCCGCGACGTAGAACAGCCGTCGCTCCTCGGCGAGGAGCGCGCCCGGGGCCAGCGGTTCGGCCAGTCCGTCGCGGCCGATGCGGTCGGCCTCCAGGAGGGAGCCGCGTCGGCGCAGGTCGGGCCAGAGGCCGTCCTGGACGCCCGCGACGACGACGAGCCGCCACTGGAGGCCTTTGGAGCGGTGCGCGGTCATCAGCCGTACGGCGTCGGGGCGCGCCGCGCGGCGGGTGAGGGTGTCGGCGGCGATGTCCTGGGCCTCCAGCTCGTCCAGGAAGTTCAGCGCGCCCCGGCCGCCGGTGCGCTCCTCCGCCCGGGCGGCGGTCTCGAAGAGCGCGCAGACCGCGTCGAGGTCGCGGTCGGCGTTGCGCCCGGCGGCGCCGCCGCGGTGCGCCGCCCGTTCCAGGCGGGTGGGCCACGGGGTGCCGTTCCACAGGTGCCAGAGGGCGTCTTCCGGGGTGCCGCCGCCGGCCAGGAGCTCGCGGGTCTCCTTGAGGAGCGCGCCGAGGCGCTGCGCGCCCTTCGCGTACGGGGCGGTGTGGGCCGCCAGGCGTTCGGGGTGCGCCAGCGCTTGTGCGATCAGGTCGTCGGAGGGGCGGGGAACGGGGGTGCCTGCGGCACGCTCTTCCTCGCGGAGGGCCCGGCCCAGTTTGCGGAGGTCTGTGCTGTCCATTCCGCCCAGGGGCGACGTCAGGAGGGTGAGCGCCGTTTCAGCCCGCAGGCCGTCTTCGGCGGGCGTCTCTCCCGCGCGCCCGCCCGTTTCCGGGGACGTGCCGGGGTCGGGCGCGGGCGCCGCCCGGCACAGCGCCGTTTCCGCTGCGACCCGCAGGGCCGTCAGGAGGGGGCGGGCCGCAGGCTCGTCGCGCAGCGGGATGTCGTCGCCGTCCACCTCCACCGGGACGCCCGCCGTCGTCAGGGCGCGGCGCAGGGACGGTATCGAGCGGGCTCCGGCGCGGACCAGGACCGCCATCTCCTGCCAGGGCACGCCGTCCTCCAGGTGGGCGCGGCGCAGGATGTCGGCGATGTTGTCGGTCTCCGCGCCCGCCGTCGGATAGGTGTACACCTCGACGCCGCCGCCCTGTCGTACGGCCGTGAGCTCGCGGTGCGCGCGGACCGCCTCCGCCGGGAGCCGGGTGAGCGGCATCCTGCGGGCCAGCAGGCGGGTCGCGGCCAGCAGGCGGTCGCCGGAGCGGCGCGAGACCGTCAGCACGCGCACCGGCGCCGCGGAGCCGTCCGCCCGCGCGAACGTGTGCGGGAAGTCGAGGATGCCGTTCACATCGGCGCCCCGGAAGGCGTAGATCGACTGGTCCGGATCGCCGAAGGCCACCAGCGTCCGGCCGCCGCCCGCCAGCGCGCGCAGGAGCCGCACCTGGGCGGGGTCGGTGTCCTGGTACTCGTCGACGTACACCGCGTCGTACCGCGCGGCGAGCTCCGCCGTGCGCTCCGCGAGCAGGACGGCGCGGTGGACCAGCTCCGCGTAGTCGAGGACGCCGCGCATGTCGAGGACGTCCAGGTACTCGGCGAGGAAGGCCGCCGCCGCGCCCCAGTCCCGGCGGCCGGTGCGGGCGGCGAAGGCGCCCAGCGCCTCCGGCCCCAGGCCGAGCTCCCGGCTGCGGGCCAGCACGGCCCGCACCTCGTCGGCGAACCCGCGCGTGGTCAGGCACGAGCGCAGCTCGTCCGGCCAGTGCGCCCCCGCGCGCCCCTCGCGCTCCAGGTCGAGCTGGCCGGCGAGCAGCTCGCGGACCATGACGTCCTGCTCCGGGCCGGACAGCAGCCGCATCGGGTCGGCGAACAGGCCGGCGTCCTGGTGGGCGCGGACGAGCGCGTAGCAGTACGAGTGGAAGGTCGTCGCCTGCGGGGCGCGGGCGCCGCCGAGCCGAGCGGCCATCCGGTCGCGCAGTTCGACCGCGGCCTTGCGGCTGAAGGTCAGGACGAGGATCCGCTCGGGGTCGCCGCCCCGGCGCACCCGTTCGGCCACGGCCTCGACCAGCGTGGTCGTCTTTCCCGTGCCCGGCCCGGCGAGCACCAGCAGGGGACCCTCCCGGTGCTCAACCACCGCGCGCTGCGCCGCGTCCAGCCCGGGAGAGACCGCCGGAGCCGGCGGGGTGCGCACCAGGCGGTACGCGCCGGCCGCGGGCCGGGGCGACTGCTGTCGCGGCGGGCGGGGCGCGCCGGAGGAGACGGGGGAACTCACGTGGGGTGCCGGTCCTGGTGGAGATGCGGAGTGTCGTGCGGGTGCTGAGAGAGACGGAGGAGGCCACCGACGCTACGCCAGGACGGCCCCGTGGCGCAGCGCGCCCCGGGAGTCACCTCCGGCCCGCGCCCGCCTCATCCGTTCGGGTGCAGCGCCGACGGCGCTCACGTGGCATCCGTCACACCCGAGCCGTCCCAGCGCGCCCGGGCCATCGCGAGCCGGGGCGGCCGCCCCGGCGTCTCGCGCAGGGGCGTGCCCTCGGCGCGGTAGTGCTCCAGGGCGCGGTGCTCGTGGCCGGGCAGCGGGACGCCGTCCGCGCGGACCACGCGCCACCAGGGCACGGCGCCGCCGTACAGGGCCATGACCCGGCCCACCTGCCGGGGCCCGCCCTCGCCGAGCCACTCGGCGACGTCCCCGTACGTCATCACCCGGCCGGACGGGATCAGCTCGGCGACGGACAGCACCCGCTCCGCGTACTCGGGAAGTGCCTCGCTCATCCGGCCCATCCTGCCGCACGCCACCGACATCCACGGCACGCTCGCCGGAGCGGTACATTCCACAAGATCACTCAGCGTGCGCCATGGCGCTACAGGGCGTACGATCTCCAGTCCGCGCCCCCGAAATGCACCCTGATGCCCCCTTGCCCGGGCGGGCCGTGCCACCATCTTCCGGGCGGTGACAGGTGATACGAGACCGAGAAGAGACGGACGAGCAGGGCGCACGACCTCCTGGTGAGGCGAGCGCCCCCGAGGTGGTGCCCTGCCACGACGGCGGCTGCGGGCACGAAGGCGGCGGTGAGGTCCACATCGACAAGGTCTCCGGCGACGAGCCCCTGCTCCCGGCCCGCGTCCACCGCCCCGCCGACCTCGTGCGGCTCTTCCTCGGCATCGTCGGCATCGCCCTCGTGCTGGCCCTCGCGGCCTTCGCGCACGGCACCACCGCCGGCCTGGAGAAGGACATCGGCGAGAGCACCGGCCGGGCGCCGCAGTTGCTGGCGAACTTCGCGGGCCTCGCCGCCAACATCGCGATCTTCATCGTGCCGGTGGCGTTCGCCATCGAGCGGCTGATCAAGCGCGACGGCCTGCGGATCGCCGACGGCGTCCTGGCCGCCGTGCTGGCCCACGGTGTCTCGCTCGCGACCGACCTGTGGGTCGCCAAGACCGCGCCGGTCTCGATCCGCGACGCCCTCACCCAGACCTCCCCCACGGGCGGGGTCACGGACCCGGTGCACGGCTATCTGGCCCCGGTGATCGCCTATATGACGGCGGTCGGCATGTCCCGCCGCCCCCGCTGGCGCGTGGCGATGTGGGCCGTCCTGCTGCTGGACGCCTTCGCCGTGCTGGTCAACGGCTACACCACGCCGTTCTCCATCATGGTCACCGTCCTGATCGGCTGGACCGTCGCCTACGGCACCCTCTACGCCGTCGGCTCCCCCAATGTGCGCCCCACCGGCCAGCACCTGCTGGCGGGCCTGCGCCGGGTCGGCTTCAAGCCCGTCACCGCCATGCGCACGGAGGACCCGGCCGAGGCGGAGCAGTCCCCCGACCGGGGCCGGCACTACACGGTCACCCTGGAGGACGGCCCCCCGCTGGACGTGACGGTCGTCGACCGCGAACAGCAGGCCCAGGGCTTCTTCTACCGCCTGTGGCAGCGGCTCGCCCTGCGCGGCATCACCCAGCGCCGCAGCCTCCAGTCCCTGCGCCAGGCCCTGGAGCAGGAAGCCCTCCTGGCCTACGCGGCGATCGCCGCCGGCGCCAACGCCCCCAAGCTCATCGCCACCTCCGAGCTGGGCCCGGACGCGGTCATGCTCGTCTACGAGCACGTCGGCGCCCGCACCCTGGACGCCACCCCCACCGAGGAGCTCACCGACGAACTGCTGACCGGCGCCTGGCAGCAGGTGCAGGCCCTGCAGTCCCGCCGGATCGCCCATCGGCGGCTCGACGGCGACGCGCTGCTGGTGGATCGTTCCGGCAACGTGGTGCTCACCGACCTGCGCGGCGGCGAGATCGCGGCCGGCGACCTCGTGCTGCGCATGGACGTCGCCCAGCTCCTCGTCACGCTCGGTCTGCGCGCCGGCGCCGAGCGGGCGGTGGCCACCGGTGTGGCCGTCCTGGGCCCCGACGCGATCGCCGACAGCCTCCCCCTGCTCCAGCCACTTGCACTCACCCGGATCAGCCGCGCGACCCTGCGCCAGCTGGCCCGGGAACGGGCGCAGCGCGAGCGGGAGAACGTCCTGGAGGCGGCCCGGCTGGCCAAGGAGGCGCGCGGCGGCGAAGCCGGCGACCGCAAGTCCCTCAAGGCGGAGCGCCAGGCCGAGAAGAAGGCGCTGGACGAGGCCCTGGAGGGGGCGCGCGAGGAGGACCTCCTGGCGCAGATCCGCCGTCAGGTCCTGCTCATCCGCCCCCAGGCGCCGATAGAGCCCGCGCGCCTGGAGCGCATCCGCCCGCGCACCGCGATCAGCTTCGTGGCCGGCGCGTTCGCCGCCTACTTCCTGCTGTCCCAGCTCACGCACATCAAGTTCGGCGACCTCGTCGACAAGGCCGACTGGGCATGGGTGGCGATGGCCGTCGCCTTCCAGATCCTGACGTACGTGGCGGCGGCGATGAGCCTGCTGGGCTTCGTCCCGGAGAAGGTGGGCTTCGGCCGCACGGTGCTGGCCCAGGTCGCGGGCTCGTTCGTCAAGCTCGTCGCCCCGGCGGCGGTGGGCGGCGTGGCGCTGAACACCCGCTTCCTCCAGCGGGCGGGGATCCGCCCGGGCCTGGCGGTGGCGAGCGTGGGGGCCTCCCAGCTCTTCGGCCTGGCGTGCCACATCATGCTTCTGCTCTCCTTCGGTTACGTCACGGGAACCGAGCGCAGCTCGTCCCTGGGCCCGTCCCGCACGGTGATCGGCGGCCTGCTGACGGCGGCGGTGCTGGTCCTGGTCGTGGCGGCGGTCCCGGTGCTCCGCAAGTTCGTCTCGACCCGCCTGCGCTCGCTCTTCGCGGGCGTCGTGCCCCGCATGCTGGACGTGCTCCAGCGGCCGCAGAAGCTGTGCATCGGCATCGGCGGGATGCTGCTGCTGACGGCGGCGAACATCATGTGCCTGGACGCGGCGATCCGGGCGTTCGGCGGGGAGCTCAGCTACGCGAGCATCGCGGTCGTCTATCTGACGGCGAACGCGCTGGGCTCGGCGGCGCCGACGCCGGGCGGTGTGGGCGCGGTGGAGTTCGCCCTGACGGGAACGCTGACCTTCGCGGGCCTCCCGGCGGAGGTGGCGGCCCCGGCGGTGCTGCTGTTCCGCTTGATGACGCTGTGGCTGCCGGTGCTGCCGGGGTGGCTGTCGTTCACGCACCTGACCCGCCGGGAGGCGATCTGACCTGCGGTCGGCCGGCTGATCGGACGCCTCCGCCCTTGCATATGCAAGCCGCATGGCCATAACGTGCCGCACATGCGGTCGTACACCATCGGGCAGGCAGCCCGTCTCCTCGCCGTCAGCCCGGACACGGTCCGACGCTGGGCGGATGCCGGACGCATCCCCACCGACCGCGACGAGTCGGGCAAGCGCCTGATCGCCGGCCCGGACCTCGCGGCGTTCTCCGTGGCCGTCGCGGCCGACGGCGACGACCACGACGAGCCGTACACGACCGCCCGCAACGCCTTCCCCGGCATCATCACCGCCGTCAAGCTCGGCGACGTCGCCGCGCAGGTCGAGATCCAGGCCGGTCCGCACCGCCTGGTCTCGCTGCTGACCCGGGAGGCCGTGGAGGAGCTCGGGCTGGCCGTCGGCATGGAGGCCGTGGCCCGGGTGAAGGCCACCAACGTCCACATCGACCGCGCCTGAACCGGAGAGACCCCATGCGCCGCCGCGCCCTGCCCGCCGTCGCCCTCCTCCTCCTCGCCGGTTGCGCCGGTCACCAGGACGACGCGAAGGGCAAGGACACGACCCTCACCGTCCTCGCGGCGGCCTCCCTCACGGACGTCTTCAAGCAGGCGGGCGCCGCCTACGAGAAGGACCACCCCGGCACCAGGGTGAACTTCTCCTTCGCCGGCTCCCAGGAACTGGCGGCCCAGGTCCGCCAGGGCGCCCCGGCCGACGCACTGGTGACGGCGGACACCAGAACGATGACGGACCTGGCCGCTCAGGCGAACACGCCCACAGCCATCGCGAAGAACCGCCTGACGATCGCCACGGCACCCGGCAACCCGAAGCACGTCCAGGCCCTGACCGACCTGGCCAGGAGCGACCTCAAGGTGGTCCTGGCGGCCCCCGAGGTCCCGGTCGGCCGCTACAGCAAGAAGGTGCTGGACCAGCAGCACGTCACCGTCAAGCCGGTCTCCCAGGAGCCGAACGTGCGGGCCGTGCTGAGCAAGGTCTCGCTGGGCGAGGCGGACGCGGGGATCGTCTACGTCACCGACGCGGCAGCCGCCAAGGACAAGGTCGCGACCGTCGCCGTCCCCGACGACCAGAACGCGATCGCGACCTACCCGGCGGCGACCCTGAAGTCGACGAAGCACGGCACCGAGGCCACCGACTTCGTCAAGTGGCTCAGCAGCCCCGAGGCGCAGAAGATCCTGCGGTCGGCGGGCTTCCAGCAGCCGTGAGGCGCACACCCCTGCCCCTCGCCCTGCCGGCGGCAGTGGCAGTGGCGTTCCTCCTCCTGCCCCTGATCGGCATCCTCACCCGCACCCCCTGGGGCACCCTCCCCGCCCGTCTCACCTCGCACGAGGTCACCGAGGCCCTGTCCCTCTCCCTCCTGGTCTCGACAAGCTCGCTGGCGCTCTCCCTCATCCTCGGCGTGCCGCTGGCCTGGCTCCTGGCCCGCACGAACGTCCCGGGCAAAGCGCTCATCCGCTGCCTGGTGATGCTCCCGATGGTGCTGCCGCCCACGGTCGCGGGGGTGGCGCTCCTCCAGGGCTACGGCCGCCGGGGCCTGCTGGGCCCGTACCTGGAGAACTGGTTCGGCGTCACCCTGCCGTTCAGCACGGAAGCAGCAGTGATCGCTTCCACTTTCGTGGCGATGCCGTTCCTGGTGATCAGCCTGGAAGGAAGCCTGGCCTCCCTCCACCCCCGCTACGAGGAGACGGCGACGAGCCTGGGGGCCACCCCGCTCACGGTCTTCCGTACGATCACCCTGCCCATGATCGCCCCGGGCCTGCTCGCGGGAGCGGCACTGAGCTGGGCGCGGGCCCTGGGCGAATTCGGCGCGACGATCACCTTCGCGGGCAACCTCCCGGGTGAAACGCAAACCCTCCCCCTCCAGGTCTACCTGCTGCTCCAGAACGACCCCGAGGGAGCCACGGCGGTCTCCCTGCTCCTCCTGGCGACAGCCCTCACGGTCCTGATCGCCCTGCGCGGCAACTGGCTGACCCCGAACAGCAGTGCCGCCGGCCCGCAGTCGCCGGCGGCCGGGCGGGGCCGGGGCGGGCGGGGCCCGGAAGGGGGCGTAAAGCCGCATGTGCGGCAGCATGCGGAGCACCCTGGAGGACTGAGGGGGGCCGCACATGCAGCAGCCCCCGTGGGCCCTGCCCGCCCCGGCTCCGCCCCCACCCCACACCCCCTGCGCACCACGGTCACCGGCGCCACGGAAACAACGATCGAGGCCCCCCCGAACACCACCATCGCGGTCGTGGGCCCGAACGGCGCAGGCAAAACAACCCTCCTCCGCGCACTCCTGGGCCTCACCACCAGGGCAACCCCCACCCACCTGGACCTCGGCGGCGAAGACCTGACCACCGCACCCCCGCACCGGCGCCGCATCGCCTGGGTCCCCCAGGACGGCGCCCTCTTCCCGCACCTCACGGCCCTGGCCAACACCGCCTACGGCCTCCGCGCACAGGGCATCCCGAAAGCCACGGCTCACCACGAGGCCCAGCACTGGCTGGACCGCCTGGGCGTGGGCGACCTGGCGCACCGCAAACCGGACCGGCTCAGCGGCGGCCAGGCCCAGCGCGTGGCCCTGGCCCGCGCCCTGGCGGCCCGCCCCCGGCTCCTGCTGCTGGACGAGCCGCTGGCCGCGCTCGACCAGTCGACGCGCTCGCACGTGCGGCACGCACTGCGCACGCACCTCGCGGACTTCCCGGGTGTCTGTCTCCTGGTCACGCACGACCCGGTGGAGGCCCTCTCCCTCGCGGACCGCGTGCTCGTCCTGGAGGACGGCCGCACGGTGCAGTACAGCTCGCCGGCGGAGCTGACCCGGCGTCCGCGCTCCCCCTGGGTGGCCCGCATGCTGGGCCGCAACGCCTGGCCGGGCAAGGCGACGGAACAGGGCACGCTCCTGCTGGACGACGGCGCGAGCATGATCACCGCGGACCCGCCGCCGGACGGGCCGGTGGCGGGCCTGGCGGTGGTCGGCCCGGAGGCGGTGTCGCTGCACACGGTGCGCCCCACGGGGAGCCCGCGGAACGTCTGGCCGGGCACGGTCCGGGAGATCACCGCACCGCCCGGCGGCGGCACCGGCCGGCTGCGGGTCGTGGTGGACGGCACCCCGGAGATCGTCGCGGAGGTGACCCCGTCGGCGGCGACGGAACTGGGCCTGGCCGAGGGCAAGAACGTATGGGTGAGCGTCAAGGCCACGGAAATCGCCTTCATCCCTCACTGACCCCCTCCGCCCGGCCCGGAGAGCACCCGGTAACCCGTACGCCCCGCACCGCGCGCGGAACCCGGCCGGCGGGCCGGAGGATGATCCACGTGTCGAGACACAGGAGATCAGTACGCACCGGACGGACCGGACGGACCGTCAAGGCCGGTGCCCTCCTGTCCGCGGCGCTGCTGTCGCTGACGACGACGGCGTGCGAGACCCGCACCGACGCGGAACCGAACGCCGCGGCGACCAGCGCCGCGAACCCGAACGCGTCGCACGCGGAGACCAGCAGCACCACCCCGCAGAGGCTGGACTGGAATCCCTGCACAGCCCCCTCCGGCGAGGAGACCGGCACGGCGGCCTCGGAAGCCGCCGACACCGGCAAGGGCGGCAAGGGCGGCAAGGCCAGAGCACGCACCGCCACCACCAGCCCGGAATGGGAGTGCGCGACACTCCGCGCGCCCCTCGACTACGCGCACCCGGACGGCGAGTCGATCGGCCTGGCGCTGATCCGGGCGAAGGCGACGGACCAGGCGCACCGGATCGGCTCGCTGGTGTTCAACTTCGGCGGCCCGGGTGGCTCGGGGGTGACGACGCTGCCGGCGTTCGCGGAGGACTACCGGAACCTGCGCACGCGCTACGACCTGGTGAGCTTCGACCCGCGCGGGGTGGGCCGCAGCGGGGGCGTGACGTGCATGAACGACAAGGAGCTGGACGCGTACTACGCGGAGGACTCGACGCCGGCCGACAAGGCGGCGGAGAAGACGCTGGTGGGGCGGGTCGAGCAGTACGCGAAGGCGTGCGAGGAGCACTCGGGGAAGATGCTGCCGCACGTGGGGACGGCGAACGCGGCGCGCGACATGGACCGCATCCGGGCCGCGCTGGGGGACCCGAAGCTGTACTACTTCGGCGTGTCGTACGGCACGGAACTGGGCGGGGTGTACGCGCACCTGTTCCCGAAGAACGTGGGGCGGGCGCTGCTGGACGCGGTGGTGGACCCGGAGAGCGATCCGGAGGAGAGCGCGCTGGCGCAGGCGAAGGGGTTCCAGCTGGCGCTGGACAACTACACGGCGGCGTGCCCGAGGACGTCGGACAACTGCCCGACGGTGCCGCAGATCGCGAGCCTGCTGGAGCGTCTGGACAAGAACCCGGTGCCGGGCACCGGAGGGCGCCGGCTGACGCAGTCGCAGGCGACGAGCGGGATCGCGCAGGCGCTGTACTCGAAGGAGTTCTGGGACTACCTGACGGAGGGGGTGGAGGACGCGGAGAACGGTGACGGGAAGATCCTGCTGACGCTGGCGGACGCGATGAACGGCCGTGGCCCGGACGGGCATTACTCCTCGCTCCAGGCCTCGCTGAACGCGATCACGTGTGCGGACTTCTCGCAGCGGTACACGGCGGAGCAGATCGAGGGCAAGGTGGCGGCCTTCCGCAAGGCGTCACCCGTCTTCGGGGACTTCATGGCGTGGAGCCTGCTGCAGTGCACCGGTTGGCCCGTGAAGGGCGAATGGCAGACGCCGGACGTGAGCGCGAAGGGGTCGGCTCCGGTCCTGGTGGTGGGCAACACCGGTGACCCGGCGACCCCTTACGAGGGAGCGCACCGGATGGCGCGGGAACTGGGCCCGGGGGTCGGCGTGGAGCTGACCTACCAGGGCCAGGGACACGGGGCGTACGACAGCGGCAACGCGTGCGTCAAGGGCGTGGTGGACGCCTACTTCCTGAACGGCACGGTCCCGGAATCACATAAGGTGTGCTCATAGCACCCATAGCACAGCACTCCGGTAATACTAACGGGACCGGACAGAATGCCTGTGGCCCGCACTACGATCCCCCGCACAGAAGTTCCGCACGGGGTCGGACGAGTTGACCATGATCGGACGGGCGGGGGTACGAGGTGTCGTACAGCGTGTTACGGGCCGCCGGACACGGCGGACCGGCGGGCGGGAGGGTACGGCTGCTGATCGGCGCGCTGGCCATCGCGGCGCTGCTGGCGGCGTTGATGGCGCTCTGGCAGACGCAGTTCAGGCCGCTGTCCAGGCCGTCGCACTGCTGGGGCGCGTGGCCGGGGGACGGCGGGCCGTTCGACCGGGCCACCCGGGACCGGGTCCGTGAGGAGAGCGCGCCGGCGCCCGGCCGGCCGTACGGGAGCTGCGCGATCGGATCCGCGCGCCGCGTTCCCGGCATTCGTGGAGGCGGTGGCCCGGGATAAGGGGTGCGCGCTCCTGCGCACGCGCTGAGTCCTCGTGCCGCAGGGCGCGCCGGCAGAGGGGCGCGCGCCCCTGCCCGCCCTGGCATCACCTCGACACGTACGGGCGATTTCTCCGTAGAGTCGGTGGAATGACTCCCACACGGCCACGGGCCGCGGCCACCGGCCTCGCCTCCGCCGCCCTCGCGATCGCCCTGACCACCACCGGGTGCGGCGGCGGCGCGAAGAGCGGTGGCGGCGGCGAGAGCACCAACAGCAAGGACCAGTCCCAGAGCGCACCGCTCAGCTGGAAGACGTGCGCGGCACCCACGCCCGCGCAGGGCGGCGGGAAGGCGCCCGGCAAGGAGTGGGAGTGCACCCGGCTGTCCGTCCCGCTGGACTACGCCAAACCGGACGGCGAGCACATCGAGCTCGCCCTGATCAGGGCGAAGGCCACCGACCGGGCGCACCGCATCGGCTCGCTCGTCTTCAATTTCGGCGGCCCCGGCGGCTCCGGCGTGGCGACCCTGCCGTCGTTCGCCGACGACTACAGGAACCTGCGCACCCGCTATGACCTGGTGAGTTTCGACCCGCGCGGGGTGGGCGAGAGCGCGGGCGTGCGCTGTCAGGGCGACAAGGAGCTGGACGCCGCCGCGCAGCTCGACGCCACGCCCGACACGCCCGAGGAAGTGAAGATCACCCTCGCGCAGAACAAGGCGTACGTGGACGCGTGCGCCCACAACTCCGGCAAGCTCCTGCCGTACGTGGACACGGCGAGCGCGGCGCGCGACATGGACCGCGTCCGGGCCGCGCTGGGGGACGCCAGGCTCAACTACTTCGGCATCTCCTACGGCACGGAACTGGGCGGCGTCTACGCCCATCTGTTCCCGAAGAACGTCGGCCGGACGGTCCTCGACGCCGTCGTGGACCCCACCCAGGACCCGCTCCAGGGCGATCTCGGCCAGACCAAGGGCTTCCAGCTCGCCCTCGACGACTACGAGAAGGACTGCGCGGGCAGCTGCCCGGCACAGGACCGGATCACGGAGCTGCTGCGCCGGCTGGACGCCAAGCCCCTGCCCACCCACCAGCAGGGCCGCAGGCTCACCCAGGACGAGGCGGTCAACGGCATCGCGGCCGCGCTGTACTCCAAGGACACCTGGAAATACCTGACGGCCGGCCTCAAGGAGGCCATCGACCGGGGCACGGGCGACACACTCCTGCTGCTCTACGACTCCCTCGCGGGCCGGTCCCCCGACGGCCACTACAGCAACCTCCAGGCCGCCAACCGGGCGATCTCCTGCGCCGACGAGCAGCAGCGCTACACCGTGGACGACGTCAACGCGCGGCTGCCGGAGTTCCGCGCCGCCTCGCCGGTGTTCGGGGAGAGCGCGGCCTGGTCGCTGCTGTCGTGCACGGGCTGGCCGGTTCCGGGGAAGTTCAGGACGCCCGAGGTCAGCGCGCCGGGCGCGGCGCCCATCCTGGTGATCGGCAACACGGGTGACCCGGCCACGCCGATCGCCGGGGCGGCGAAGATGGCGGAGAAGCTCGGCAAGGGCGTCGGGGTGCGGCTGACCGTCCAGGGTGAGGGCCACGGCACGTACGGGGTGAACGCCTGCGCGACGAAGGCCGTGGACGGTCACCTGCTCGACGGCAAGGTGCCGGCGGACGGCACGACCTGCTCCTGACCGGACGGTTCCGCGAAACGTGCGACGGGCCCGCTCCCGGGAAGGGAGCGGGCCCGGACGGCCGGCGCGAGGGCGAGCCGGTCAGTAGACCGGCTTCTCCGGCTCGATCTGGTTCACCCAGCCGATCACGCCGCCGCCCACGTGCACCGCGTCGGAGAACCCGGCGGCCTTCAGGACGGCCAGGACCTCCGCGGAACGGACGCCCGTCTTGCAGTGCAGGACGATCTTCTTGTCCTGCGGCAGGTCCTGGAGGGCGTTGCCCATCAGGAACTCGTTCTTGGGGATCAGACGCGCGCCGGGGATGGAGACGATCTCGTACTCGTTCGGCTCGCGGACGTCGATGACGTCGATGTTCTCGCCGTCGTCCAGCCACTCCTTGAGCTGCTTCGGAGTGATCGTCGAGCCGGCCGCGGCCTCCTGGGCCTCCTCGCTGACGACGCCGCAGAACGCCTCGTAGTCGATGAGCTCGGTGACGGTCGGGTTCGGGCCGCAGATCGCGCAGCCGGGGTCCTTGCGGACCTTGACCTGGCGGTAGCTCATCTCCAGGGCGTCGTAGATCATCAGCCGGCCGACCAGCGGCTCGCCGATGCCGGCCAGCAGCTTGATGGCCTCGTTGACCTGGATGGAGCCGATCGAGGCGCACAGCACGCCGAGCACGCCGCCCTCGGCGCAGGAGGGCACCATGCCGGGCGGCGGGGGCTCGGGGTAGAGGCAGCGGTAGCAGGGGCCGTGCTCGCTCCAGAAGACCGACGCCTGGCCGTCGAAGCGGTAGATCGAACCCCATACGTACGGCTTGCCGAGCAGCACGCACGCGTCGTTGACCAGGTAGCGGGTGGCGAAGTTGTCCGTGCCGTCGACGATCAGGTCGTACTGGGCGAACAGCTCCATGACGTTGGAGGAGTCGAGGCGCTCCTGGTGGAGGTTGACCGTCACGTAGGGGTTGATGCCCTGGACGGTGTCGCGCGCGGACTCCGCCTTGGAGCGGCCGATGTCGGCCTGGGAGTGGATGATCTGGCGCTGCAGGTTCGACTCGTCGACCTCGTCGAACTCCACGATGCCGAGGGTTCCCACACCGGCGGCGGCCAGGTACATGAGGGCGGGCGAACCGAGGCCGCCGGCACCCACGCACAGCACCTTCGCGTTCTTCAGGCGCTTCTGCCCGTCCATCCCGACGTCCGGGATGATCAGGTGGCGGGAGTACCGACGGACCTCGTCGACGGTGAGCTCGGATGCCGGCTCGACCAGCGGTGGCAGCGACACGGGGACTCCAGGGTCATGCCCGCGGAACGCGGGGAACACAGACGCGGCTTTATAGCCCGTAACACTGCCACGCCCCGTCTCATTCCGAGACACCCGGTCCGATGCGCGAGACGATCTCGTCCCAGTAGCCGGGCATGGACTCCCAGGGGTCGACGTCGTCGTGATCGGTGCGGTCGGTGAGCCACACCGTGCCGGCGCCCTGCCAGCGGGCGATGCGCAGGGCCTCGTCGAGGTGGCGGCGGGGCACACCGTGGACGAGGTGGCAGAAGCGCCCGGGCGGATGGTCGACGGTCCACTCGGCGACCTGCGACCAGCGGTAGGCGGACCACGGCCCGGTGAAGGTCACCAACTGGTCGGCGAGACCGGCGTATCCGGCGCACGGGTGGGTGCCGTGGACGAGCACGAGGTGTGCCCGGTCGAGGAGGGTGCGCAGCGCGCCGGTCGCGCGGCGGACCGCGGCGAGGCCCGCGTGGTCCGCCGGGCAGCGGTCGAGGGAGAAGCCGTCGACCTTGTACCAGTTGAGGAAGCGCTGGGCGTCGGCGAGGAGTTCGCCGAGGTCCCGGCGTCCGTACAGCAGGTCGAGACGGCCCAGGACGCGGGCGCCGGCCGCCCGGAGCGGGGCGGCGGCCGACAGCCAGCACGGGTCGGGGCGGCTGCCCGGGCCACCGGCGACTCCCCCGGTCTCGCGCAGCGAGCTGCCGCCGATCACCACCCAGTCCAGCGGCAGCCCGGTCCGCCGCAGCCCGCCCCACTCGGCGGGGGCGACCAGGGGGTGGGCGAAGCCCGGGACCCCCAGCCGCAGCGGCGCCCTTCCGGCGGAGGGGGTGCGGCGCCGGCCGGAGGAGATCAGATACGACACGCCGCCTCCATCCAGATGTCGGCCAGCGACTCCTCCAGGCCGATCCGGGGCCGCCAGCCCAGCCGGTCGCGGGCGGTGCGCACATCGGCCTGCTGCCAGCTGCCGCAGCCGTCCGGGTAGGGGTAGGCGGGCGGACTGCCCAGGTGCGGGTCGTCCAGCTCGTGCAGGGCGCCGCCGAAGCCGGCGACCCGCGCCAGCAGGGTCGCGGCGTCGCGCAGCCGCACCGCACGGCCGGTGCCGATGTTGACGGCCCCCTGCGCGGCCGACAGCGAGGCCGCGTGGACGGCGCGCGCGACGTCCCGCACGTCCACGAAGTCGCGCTGCACGCCCAGGCCGGTCAGCTTGAGCTCGTTGTCACCGCTCTGCATGGCCCGGCGCATCGCCTCGGCGAGCCGGCCCAGCGGCGAGCCGGCCGGGGTGCCCGGTCCGACGGGTGAGAAGACGCGCAGCACGATCGCGTCCAGTCCGGAGCCCAGCACCAGCTCGGTGGCCGCGAGCTTGCTCACCCCGTAGGGACCGCCCGGGCGGGGCACGGCGTCCTCGGCGGTGGAGGAGCCGGGCTGCGACGGCCCGTACTCCGAGGAACAGCCCAGCTGCACCAGGCGGGCGCCGCAGCCGCTGCGGCGCAGCGACTCGCAGACGGTCGCGACGGCCACGGTGTTGTGCCGGGCGAGTTCGCGCGCGCCGCCCCGCGTGGCGCCCGCACAATTGATCACCACGCCGGGGTGGACGGCGTTGAGGAACCGGGTGAGCGCGCCGGGGCTGCCGGTGGCCAGGTCGAAGCGCACGTCCGCGTCGTCGCCCCGGCCGAGCGCGGTGAGCTGGACGGCGGGGTCGGCGAGCAGCCGGTCGGCGACGAACCGGCCGAGGTATCCGTTGGCGCCGAGCAAAAGGACTCTCATCGCCGGCCCCCTCGCTCTGGCGCGCCGCTGGTGGAGGCGCCACCGGCACGTGGCGTCGCCTGGGACAGCAGTGTCATCTTCCTTGCTCCTCTGACAGGGTGAGCGGCGTGCCGCGACGCCGCGTGGGGGGTCACCGGACGTGGACGGTCGCGAGCGGAAGGTCCCCGTGCCCGTGCACGGAGGCCCGGGACAGGGCGGGCAGGGCGTGCCCCAGCAGGGCGAGGGCGGGCAGGGCGCACGCCAGGAGCGGTATGGCGGCGGGCCCGTAGGCACCGGCCGCCCAGCGGACCGGCCAGCCCAGGACCTCGCAGCCGGGCACCCGCGCCGCCAGCAGCGCGCCGAGCGGCAGCGCCTCGGCCACGGCGGCGGCCAGGACGGCGGCGCGGGCGGCGCCGGCCAGCCCGTACGTTGCGAGCAGCCGGGCGAGGAACAGCAGCGCCCCGAGGGCCGCGACGGCGAGGTAGACGAGGACGGGCCGGGCGCCGTCCGGGGCGCCGGCAGCCGGATCAGGTGCTCGGCCAGGTCGCGGATGTGGAACTGCACCCCGCCGGGC
>NZ_JBFAPH010000099.1:0-18816 GCF_040675635.1 Streptomyces sp. NPDC049577 | reverse complement strand
AGCGGCCGGCGAGTCGCCCCGCCGGTCAAGGGAATTGCTGGTCAGACGCTCTGCACCGGCGTCGGGCGGAACAGCCACTCGGACTTCAGCCGAACCCCGGCGGCCGGCCGCGCCGGCCTCGCTCGGGGGCTGGGTGGGCGCCTGGGCGGCCTCCGCGGCCGCCGCCGAGCCGAACACCGCCCAGGGGTATCCGGGGCTGTCCATCCGCAATGTGCTGCGCCCGACCGTGGCCGGCACGAGCGCGCGGATCCAGCTGTCCAACCTCTACGGCACCCGGCCGCTGACCATCACGAACGCCTCGCTCGCCCTGGCCGGCTCGCCCGGCTCGGCCGCCGCCGCGCCCGGCTCGATGCGGAGGCTGACCTTCGGCGGACGGCCGTCGCTGACGATCCCGGCGGGCCGGGCCGCGGTCAGCGACCCGGTCGGCCTGCTCGTCAGCCCCGCCACGGACCTGCTGGTCACCACCTACTCCCCCACCCCCTCCGGGCCGGTGACCCTGCACCCGCACGCCCGCCAGACCTCCTACCTCGCGCACGGCGACCGGACCGAGGACGTCACCGGCAAGGACTACGGCATCAAGACGCCCTACTGGCGCTACGTCACCGGCGTCGACGTGTGGAGCGCCCAGACACAGGGCTCGGTCGCCGTCATCGGCGACTCCATCACCGACGGCGTCTCCGCCACCGCCGGCGCGAACCACCGCTGGACCGACTTCCTCGCCGAACGGCTGCGCACCGAGCCGGACGCCCCCCGCTACGGCGTGCTCAACGCGGGCATCAGCGGCAACCGCGTCCTGCTCGGCGGCCAGGGCGCGTCCCCGGTGAACAACCCCAGCGCCCTGGACCGCCTCGACCGCGACGTCCTGGACCGCACGGCCGTACGGGCGGTCGTCGTCGAACTGGGCGTCAACGACATCCTCCGCCGTCCGCAGCAGCTGGACCCCGAGAAGATCGTGGCGGGCCTGCGCACCCTGGTCGAGCGGGCGCACGCGCGCGGGGTACGCGTGGTGGGCGCCACGGTGATGCCGTTCGCCGGGCACGGCACCACGCCGGAGCAGGAGCGGACGCGGCAGGGGGTCAACGAGGCGATCAGAACGGGCGGCGTCTACGACGCCGTCGTCGACCTCGACGTCGCCCTGCGCGACCCGGCCGACCCCCAGCGACTGCTGCCGGCCTACGACTCCGGCGACCATCTGCACCCCAACGACGCGGGCTACCGCCAGATGGCCCAGGCCCTGGACCTGACCACACTCAAGGGCGGCGTCCCGGAGGCCGCGGCCAGCCTGTGAGCGGGCCACGGCCTCCGGGCGACTGAGTACCGGAGCGGATAGGCAACCGCGGCACCGCCGCCCAGGGTGGGGGCATGACCGACAGACCCGAGAACACCCGCGGTGGAAACGACGGACCCGCCCTCGTCGTGTGCCTGCTCCTCCTGACGGCGCTCCTCCTGGCCCCTGGCCTGTGGATCTGGTCGCAGACCCTGCGCGCCGTCCAGCACCCGTCGACCTACGACTGGATGAGCAACCACGACGACAAGGTCGGGTTCGCGATGGCGTCCCTCGGCGTCTTCGGCGCGCCCCTGGCCGGCGCGTTCCTGGGAGGGATCGTCGCGGGCCTCCGCGGGAAGCGTGCGGGGGTCGGTGCCGCGACCGGTGCGTGTCTGGCGGCGCTCGTCCTGCTGCTCTGCATCGTGGTGGGGTTCTTCTGGTTGCTCAGCCAGGCGACGTTCGAGTTCTAGGAGCCCGGCCGCCCGGCGTAGAGACGCGCGATGACCTCCTCGATGTCCGGCTCGCGCACCGACAGGTCCACCAGCGGATAGCGTTCCGCCACCGCCGCCACGATCGGCGCCGCGCTCCGCGTCGCCGCGAACGCCAGCCACTGGCGGGGGCCCTCGGTGCGCACCACGCGTGCGCCGGGCACGTCCGCGATCGGCGGAAGCTCCCGTTCCAGGTCGACGACCAGGGTGCGTTCGCTCTCCCCGATCGCGTGCAGCCCGTCCAGCCCGCCGTCGTACACCAGCCGGCCGTGGTCGATGACCATCACCCGCTTGCACAACTGCTCGATGTCGGTCAGATCATGCGTGGTCAGCAGGACGGTCGTGCCCTGCTCGGCGTTCACGTCGCGCAGGAAGCCGCGCACCTTGGCCTTGCTGACCACGTCCAGACCGATGGTCGGCTCGTCGAGGTAGAGCACCTCCGGATCGTGCAGCAGAGCCGCCGCGATGTCGCCGCGCATGCGCTGCCCGAGCGACAGCTGCCGCACCGGTACGTCCAGCAGCGCGCCCAGGTCGAGCAGTTCGACGCAGCGTTCCAGATTGGCGCGGTAACGGGCCTCCGGGACGCGGTACATGCGGCGCACCAGGGTGTACGAGTCGCGCAGCGGCAGGTCCCACCAGAGCGTGGTGCGCTGCCCGAAGACCACGCCGATGCGACGCGCCAGCCGGGTCCGCTCGCGGGAGGGTTCGATGCCCGCGACGCGCAACCGGCCGCCGCTGGGCACGAGGATGCCGGTCAGCATCTTGATGGTGGTGGACTTGCCGGCGCCGTTGGGGCCGATGTAGCCGACCATCTCCCCGCGCGGCACGCGGAAGCTGATGCCGTCCACGGCACGCACCTGCTGCCGCTCGCGACGCAGCAGACCGGTTCTGCGGCGCACGTCGAAGACCTTCTCGACGGCGTCGAGCTCGATGAAGTCGTCCATGGCGTTCCCTCGGAGAGATCCGGTCAGCTGCCGGTGCTGCGGTACGAGCGCAGTCCCGCCCGCCAGGCCAGCCCCGCCGGCACGCAGCACGCCGCCGCCACCGGCGGCGACAGGTACGCCACCCAGTCCGGCAGGCCCAGCGGATCGGGACGGCCCAGCACATACAGCGCGGGCAGCCAGTTGACGAAGGCGAGCGGGACGACGAAGGTGACGCCCCGCACCAGGTCCTGGGCGAAGACCGTCGGCGGGTACTGCAACAGCGTCGTCCCGCCGTACGTGAAGGCGTTCTGCACCTCCGAGGCGTCGTTGGCCAGGAACTGGAAGGCCCCGCCCGCCACGAACACGGCCCCGAAGATCACCGCACCGGCCAGCAGCATCACCGGGACCAGCAGCACCCGGCCCGCCGTCCAGTGGACGTCGAGCCGCGTCAGCGACCAGCCGAGCAGCAGCAGCCCCTGGCTGATCCGGCCGATCCTGCGCAGCGCGAAGCGGTCCGCGGCGACCTGCGCGAGGACCGGCGCCGGCCGCACCAGCAGGGTGTCCATCGTCCCGTCGCGCACCCGCCGCCCGAGCCGGTCCATGTTGCCCAGGAGAAGATCGGCCAGCCCGAAGGCGGCGCTCGTCGTCCCGTACAGGAACGCCACCTCGGGCAGCGAGAAGCCGCCGAGCTCGTCGATGTGCGAGAACATGATCAGAATGGCGACGAAGTCCAGCGCGGTGGACACGAAGTTGCCGGCCGTCATCATCACGAAGGACGTGCGGTAGGCCATCGTGGACCGCACCCACATCGCGACGACCAGGCCGTACACCCGCAGGCCCTGGACCGCGGCGGACCCGGCGCGGGGCTCAGCCACCGTGCACCACGACCTTCCCGGTGGCCGCCGCCTGCAGCGCCCGGCCGGCCGCGAGCAGCAGCACCGCCCAGCCGGCCTGGAACGCCAGCGCCCCGGCCGTCCCCGCCCCCCGGTGGGTGCCGAGCAGCACGTCCACCGGCACCTGGAGGATCGCCGCCCACGGCAGCGCCCGCGTGACCTCCCCGAACGCGCCGGGGAAGACGTTCAGCGGCAGCATCACCCCGGAGAGGAACGTGCACAGCAGCCCGCTGATCAGATTGATGCCCGAGCCGTCCAGCAGCCAGAACGCGCAGAGCGCCACCAGATAGCGCAGCGCGAAGCTCACCACCAGCCCCAGCAGCACGGACAGCAGGAACACCAGCCACCGCAAGGGATCGGCCGGCAGGGCGAGTTCGAAGACCAGCGCGCCGACCCCCAGCGGCACCACACCCCGCCCCAGCAGCTGGAAGACCGACCGGCCCAGATCACCGGCCAGCCACCACAGCTGGAGGTCGGCCGGCCGGTACAGGTCGATCGCGATGTCCCCCGAGCGGATGCGGTCCTGCAACTCCTCCTGGAACCCGCCGCCGAGCAACGCGCCGGCCGCCAGCAGCGCCTGGCTCACCCACACGAACGTCAGTGCCCTCGCCTGGTCGTAACCGCCCAGGTGCGGGCGCTCGTTCCACAGGGCGATGTACGTGTACGCGACGATGAAACCGAAGACGGTGTTGGTGAAGATCCCCGCGGCGGTCGCCGTCCGGTACGTCGCGTACCGCCGGAATCCACTGACCGCCACAGCCGCGTACAGCCGCACCGCGCCTCCCCCCTCCGCCCCTGGGCCCACCGGCCCAAACGGGGGAGCCTAGCCGCCCGGCCCGGCAGCATGCCACGCGATTTCACCCCATGGGGTGGTCGGTCCGGCCCGAACGGCCCTTACGGCGCTGTCAAACGTGCGCTGCGCCCTTCAGCCGGAACGCTGGATGCGACAGTGTTTCGCGGGGCCGCACAACCCCGGTGACGGCCGAGGAGTCCCTGGAGACATGAGCAGCGAGCAGTCACAGCAGCGTTCCCGCGGTGGCGGTGGCGCGCCTCAGGGCTGGGCGCCGAGGAGCACGCCCGGCCCCGGCGGCCCCCCCGCGCCCGGCCGCCGCACGCGCACCGGCCTGCGCCGGCTGCTGCCCACCTGGCGCATGCTGCTGGGCGCCTTCCTGCTGATCGTCCTGGTGGTGGCCGGCGGACTGGTCGCCGGCTATCTGCTGGTCGACATCCCGCAGGCCAACAAGGCCGCCACGGCCGAGAGCAACGTCTTCCTGTACGCGGACGGCTCCACGCTCGCCCGCGACGGCGAGGTCAACCGCGAGAGCGTCCCCCTGAGCAAGGTGCCCAAGGACGTCCAGCACGCCGTGCTCGCCGCGGAGGACCGCGACTTCTACTCCGAATCGGCCGTCAACCCCGAGGCCATGGTCCGCGCTGCCTGGAACACCGCCACCGGCAAGGGCAAGCAGTCCGGCTCCACCATCACCCAGCAGTACGTCAAGAACTACTACCTGGGCCAGGAACAGACCATCAGCCGCAAGGTCAAGGAATTCTTCATCGCGATCAAACTCGATCGGGAGGAGAGCAAGAACGACATCCTCGAGGGCTACCTCAACACCAGCTACTTCGGCCGCAACGCCTACGGCATCCAGGCCGCCTCCCAGGCCTACTACGGCAAGGACTCCGACAAGCTCGACACCGCGCAGGGCGCCTACCTCGCCACCCTCCTCAACGCCCCCAGCGCCTACGACGTCGGCGCCCACCCCGAGAACAAGGCACGCGCCCAGGCCCGCTGGAACTACGTGCTCGACGGCATGGTCAAGAAGAAGTGGCTCAGCCCCGCCGACCGCGCGAAGATGACCTTCCCGTCCCCCGGCAAGTCCCGCCCGCGCAACGGCATGTCCGGCCAGCGCGGCTACCTCGTCGAGGCCGTCAAGGACTACCTGACCAGCAACAAGATCGTCGACGAGCAGACGCTCGCCGCCGGCGGCTACCGCATCACCACCACCATCGACCGCCGCAAACAGGACGCCTTCGCCGGCGCCGTGCGCAGCGAACTCATGGACCAGCTCAGCGACAGCCGCAAGGTCGACCAGTACGTCCGCGCCGGCGGCGCCTCCATCGACCCCAGGACCGGCCGCGTCGTCGCCCTCTACGGCGGCGTCGACTACACCAAGCAGTACGTCAACAACGCCACCCGACGCGACTACCAGGTCGGCTCCACGTTCAAGCCGTTCGTCTTCACCTCCGCCGTCGAGAACGGTTCCACCACCCAGGACGGCCGCGTCATCACCCCCAACACCGTCTACGACGGCACCAACCGCCGCCAGGTGCAGGGCCCGAACGGCCCCGTCGGCTACAACCCCGAGAACGAGGACGGCAAGTC
The DNA here is from genome assembly GCF_040675635.1 of Streptomyces sp. NPDC049577. Lineage (NCBI taxonomy): Bacteria > Bacillati > Actinomycetota > Actinomycetes > Kitasatosporales > Streptomycetaceae > Streptomyces > Streptomyces sp. NPDC049577. Next base: position 12,862 of record NZ_JBFAPH010000099.1, on the reverse strand, counting down.
CTACGGCCCCATCACCGTCACCAAGGCCACCGACCTGTCCGTCAACGCCGTCTACGCGCAGATGGCCGAGGACGCCGGCCCCGGCAAGGTCAAGGACACCGCCCTCGCCCTCGGCGTCCCCTCCGGCACCCCCGACCTGACCGCCACCCCCTCCATCGCCCTCGGCGTCGCCACCCCCAGCGTGCTCGACATGACCCAGGCCTACGCCACCCTCGCCAACCACGGCAAGCACGGCCCCTACACCCTGGTCGACAAGATCTCCAAGACCGGCGAGGAGATCCAGCTCCCGGACCGCTCGGACACCCGGCAGGCGGTCTCCCGCGAGGCCGCCGACACCACGACCTCCATCCTGGAGAGCGTCGTCGACAGCGGCACCGGACGCGCCGCCCAGGGCGCGGGCCGGCCCGCCGCCGGCAAGACCGGGACCGCCGAGGAGGACAAGGCCGCCTGGTTCGCCGGCTACACGCCCGACCTGGCCACCGTCGTCGCCGTCATGGGCCAGGACTCCGACACCGGCGAACAGAAATCCCTCTACGGGGCCGCCGGGGAGGCCCGCATCAACGGCGGCGGCTACCCCGCGCAGATCTGGGCCACGTACACGGCCGACGCCCTCGAAGGCACCTCGGCCAAGGACTTCGACCTCCAGCTCCAGAGCGGCGCCGTCATCCCCACGCTCGAACCGAGCCCCACGGCGGCACCGCCGTCCCCCTCCACGAGCTCCCCGCCGGCCCTGCCGACCCCGCCGCGGACCCGGCCCACGCGCTCGCTGCCGCCGGAGTTCCCGTCCTTCCCGCCGCCGGGCCCCCAGACCCCGCCCGGCCCGCCGACCCCGCCGGGCCCCTTCCCCTTCCCCGGCGGGGAGGGCAAGGAGAGCCGCTCGGGAGGCGGCGAGGGAGGCGGCCTGCTCGGCTACGACTACTGAGGCCGGCGCACCCCTCAGTGGCACCCCTCAGTGCCCCGACGTCACCTTCAGCCCCACCACCGCGACCAGCAGCAGCACCACGAAGAACACCCGCCAGGCCGTCACCGGCTCGCCCAGCACCGTCATGCCCAGCACCGCCGCCCCCGCCGCGCCGATGCCCACCCACACCCCGTACGCCGTCCCGATCGGCAGCTCGCGCGCCGCACGGGCCAGCAGCAGCATGCTCGCGACGATCCCGGCGACCGTGAGCACGCTCGGCCACGGCCGCGTGAACCCCTCGCTGTGCTTCAGGCCCACCGCCCAGCCCACCTCCAGCAGACCGGCGACGACCAGCAGAACCCACGCCACGACGAACCACACCTCTCGACTTCCTCGGAAGAGATCGAATCGGTGCGTCGTCTTGTCATGACCCGGTACGGCGCGTCTCGTCGGGATACGAACTACAGATACAGACCCGTCGAGTCCTCGGAGCCCTCCAGCCGCTCCGCGGCCACCGCGTGCAGGTCCCGCTCACGCATCAGCACATAGGCGATGCCGCGGACCTCGACCTCCGCACGGTCCTCCGGGTCGTAGAGCACTCTGTCCCCCGGCTCCACCGTGCGCACGCTCTGCCCGACCGCCACGACCTCGGCCCAGGCCAGCCGGCGGCCCACCGCGGCCGTCGCCGGAATGACGATGCCGCCGCTGGAGCGGCGCTCGCCCTCGGGAATGTCGGTCCGGACCAGCACCCGGTCGTGGAGCATCCGGATGGGCAGCTTGTCGTGGGTGGTGTTCGTACTCACCCCACGACCGTACCCGGCCGAGCCCGGTGCCGTGGCCTCAGCCCCGGCCACGACGGCGCGAGGACACCGTCAGCAGCCCGATCACGCCCACGGCCACCATGGCCACCGGCACGATCCTCTCGAGCCGCGGCGAACCGTCCTCGGTCACGAAACGCGACCGGACCTCGGAGACGACCCGGTTGGCCGCCACGTACGCACGGCCCGCCGTGTGGTCCACCTTCGAGGCGACCTTGGCCTTCGCGTCCCCGATGATCGTGCTCGGGTGCATCCGCACACCGATCTCGTCGAGCGTCACGGCGAGCTCCTGCCGCCGCCGGGCGATGTCCGCCTCGATCTGCGCAGGGGTCCTGGCGTCCGGCACCGCGCTGCCTCCGTTGGTCGATAGCCGATATGAGTGATGAAGGTGATAACGACAGTCTGTCAGCTCGGTCGCCCCGCCGCCCCGCGGCACCCCCGTTCGACAACCTGGCTACCCTCGGGACCGTAACCCGACGCCCTACGAGGAGAGCCATGAGCGAGCGACTGCAGCCCGGCGACACCGCCCCCGCCTTCACCCTGCCCGACGCGGACGGCAAGCAGGTCTCGCTCGCCGACCACAAGGGCCGCAAGGTCATCGTCTACTTCTACCCCGCCGCCCTCACCCCCGGCTGCACCAAGCAGGCCTGCGACTTCACCGACAACCTCGACCTCCTCGCCGGCCACGGCTACGACGTCATCGGCGTCTCCCCCGACAAGCCGGAGAAGCTCGCCAAGTTCCGCGAGAAGGAGTCCCTGAAGGTCACCCTCGTCGGCGACCCCGACAAGACGGTCCTGGAGGCCTACGGCGCCTACGGCGAGAAGAAGCTCTACGGCAAGACCGTCACCGGCGTGATCCGCTCCACCGTGATCGTCGACGAGGACGGCAAGGTCGAGCGCGCCCTCTACAACGTCAAGGCCACCGGCCACGTCGCCAAGATCATCAAGGACCTGGGGCTGTAACCCCTTCGTCCCTTCGCCTCTTCTCGTCCTCAGCCCTGCGGCGCGACCGCACCCCGGCACACCGGACGGTCCGCCTCCGGCACGTCCTCGGCCTCCTCCGGCAGGTCGAGGACGGCCCGGGCACCCCCGCCCTCCGCCTCACCGAACTCCAGCCGCGCCCCCAGCACCGCCGCCTGCCCCACCGCGATCGTCAGCCCCAGACCATGGCCCGTCCCCCGCTCGGGCGCCGCCGTACGGAACCGGCGCGGACCCTGATCCACCAGCCCCGGCGGAAAACCGTCACCGTGATCACGGACCACGATGCGCGTACCCTCCACCCGCACCACGATCGGCGGACGACCGTGCTTCGCCGCGTTCGCCAGCAGATTCACCAGCACCCGCTCCACCCGGCGTGCGTCCGTCACCACGATCCGGCCCTCACCGACCACCTCGACCGCGACATCACCGACCCCGCGCTGACCCTCCGCCCGCTTGACGATCCCCCGCACCAGCGACGGCAGCTCCACCGCGTCCAGCTGCGCACTCTCCACCCCGGCATCCAGCCGGGACACCTCCAGCAGATCCTCCACCAGCGCCCGCATCGTCTGCGCCCGCTCCTGCACCATCTCCACCGCCCGCGGATGCGGCAACAGCTCCGCCGAGGCCACCAGCCCCGCCACCGGCGTCCGCAGCTCGTGCGCCACGTCCGCCGTGAACTGCCGCTCCGCCGCCACCCGCGCCGCCAGCGACGACGCCATGTGATGCACCGACCGCCCCAGCTCCGCGACCTCGTCCCGGCCATCCGTCACCAGCGCGTCCGCGTCCGGCGCCGCACCCGACGCGATCCCCCGCGCCACCGACGCCGTCACCCGCAACCGCCGCGACAGACTCTGCGCCACGAACCACGCCACCACCGCCATCAGCGCCACCGTCGCCGCACCGGCCACCACCAGCGCCCGGTCCAGCGCCGTCTGCAACGGATCACGGTCCGGGTACGACGCCGACACCGACAGCACCTTGTCGCCACCGACCGGCGTCGCCGCCCACACCCGCGGATCGTCCCCGCCGCTGATGTACGTCCCCGAATGCCCCTTGGCCACCGCCTGCGCCAGCGGGAACGGCAACGCCGCGTCGTCCAGCTGCGCGCCCAGCGCCATCGTGCCGTCACGCTGATAGACCTGGAGCGCCGAACTCAGCAGCCCGTCCTGGTACGCCTGGGCCTGGCGGTCCCGCTCCAGCCCCGAGATGTGATGCACCGCCACGCCGAGGACCACGACGGCCAGCGCGGTGACGAAAGAGATCGCGAGCGCGATCCGGCCACGGATACCCATCACGCGATCGAGAGAATCTCCGTCGACTTACCGGTCGGGGTGGCGCCGGTGTACGTGACCTCCAGCGCCGTGAACGCCATCTGGCCGTCCACGTTCTTCGGACCGTACAGCCTCAGCCGCACCGGGAACGACGTCCGCCCCGCGCCGTTGGCCCCGCCCGACACCTGCACCACTCCACTGCCGGCGGCACCGTCCGCCGCATAGTCGTCCCACTGGATCCCGCTGGCCACCCGGCCCGAAGTGGTGCAGTCGAGTGTGATGATCGTCGGCTCCAGCACGGGCTCCCCCGCACCGCAGTCCCGCACCCCCGGCAACTCCCGGGAATCCGCCTCGTCGACCTCCACCTGCGGCTCCTGACCGGCCGCCCGCGCCTTCTGCGCCGCCGCGGTCTTGGGCGCGGACCCCACCACGTCCCCCCGGTCCGCGACCGACCTCAGCCACAGACCACCGATCCCGAGCACGGCGACCAGCACGAAGATCGCCACCAAGGTGCGCGTCCTGACCCATCCGGGCCCAGCGCGGTCGGTCATCGAGCTCTCTTCCTCGCACTCGCACACGAACGATCCGACGTCCTGTCGCATCCCCCGATGTGAGTGACGGAGAATCCGGCCCCCGCGTTCCCTCCGGGGCGTGCCGGGTTCCACCTACGGCGAGGCGGGGGCGTAACCGATCAGGAGTGTGGTCGTTGGAGATGTGTACGAGGCGGGGGCCGGGAGGGGAGCCATGAACACATGGGGGAAGCAGGATCTGCCTGACGGCCGGTACGACCGGGAGACGCTCGCCGCCGCGGTCGCCGAGTCGGCGGGATGGGCGGACCTGATGCGCCGGCTGGGTTTCCCTGCGAGCGGCGGCAGGCGCCGGATGCTGCAGCAGGCGGTGGCCGCCTACGGCATCGACACCAGCCACTTCAAGCAGCGCAGCCCGTGGCGCAAGTACCCCGACGACGCCATAGCCGAAGCCGTCGCCACCTCCGTCACACTGCGCGAGGTTCTGGTGAAACTGGGCGCACCGCCGGCCGCTGGAGCGCTGTCCCACATTCGGCGCCGGATCGCTGCGGCCGGCATCGACGTAAGCCACTTCCCGGCTCTCAACCGCCCCCGGCTGGATCTTCCCTTCACCGCCCGCGAACTAGCGGCAGCCGCCGCTTCGGCCCACAGCGTTCGAGAGCTGGCATGTGACCTCGGGGTCCCGGACGACGGCAGCTCGCGCAGGGCCCTGAGACGCATGCTCGGCGAGTGGGACATCGACATCACCCACTTCCGGCACGGGCGCCTCGCTCTGCCGGAGGAGCGGGTGCGAGAGGCGGTGGCGAGCTCGGAGAGCTTCGCCGACGTCATGCGCGCTTTGAGACTGCCGGTGAACGACACCAACCACCGGCGGGTGCGACGACGCGTGGCGCAACTCGGACTGAGTACCACCCATTTCAAGAGGCGTACCTGGGGCACGGTCCGAGCCGCCGAACCGAGGCGCATCGCCGAGGAAGTGCTGTGCATCCGCCCGCAGGGATCACCACGCGTGAACCGCCGGCGACTCCATCGCGCACTCAACGAGATCGGGGTCCCGTACCGATGCGCCACCTGCGGAAACGAGGGCGAGTGGCTCGGCCGACCGATCACTCTGCAGATCGACCACATCAATGGCGACTGGCTCGACAACCGGGCGGAGAACCTTCGCTACCTTTGCCCCAACTGCCACGCACTGACAGAAACCTGGTGCAGGAGACGGAAACGTGGCGCGTAGCCGCCCTCACACGCGCCTCCAACCGGGTCACCTTGCCTAGTAGGATGCCAGGACGCGCGAGTGCTGGAATCGGTGAGACAGGCTGGTTTTAGGTACCAGTGCCTTCGAGGCGTGAGGGTTCGAGTCCCTCCTCGCGCACAGTGAGCCGCACCTCGTACGAGGTGCGGCTCTTGCCGTCCCGCAGTAGTCACCCCAGCAGTTCGCGAACGACCGGTACCAGCCCCCGGAACGCCTTCCCCCGGTGGCTGATCGCGTTCTTCTCGTCCGCCGTCAGTTCCGCGCAGGTGCGGGTCTCTCCCAGCGGCTGGAGGATCGGGTCGTAGCCGAAGCCGCCGGTGCCGGTGGGCTCGTGGCGGAGGGTGCCCTTGAGGCGGCCCTCGACGACGCGTTCGGTGCCGTCCGGCAGGGCCAGGGCCGCCGCGCAGGCGAAGTGGGCGGTGCGGTGTTCGGCGGCGATGTCGGAGAGCTGGGCGAGGAGCAGGTCGAGGTTGGCCTTGTCGTCGCCGTGGCGGCCGGCCCAGCGGGCGGAGAAGATGCCGGGGGCGCCGCCGAGGACGTCGACGCACAGGCCCGAGTCGTCGGCGATGGCCGGCAGGCCGGTGGCCTGGGCGAGCGCGTGGGCCTTGAGCAGGGCGTTCTCGGCGAAGGTGACGCCGGTCTCCTTGACGTCCGGGATCTCGGGGTAGGCGTCGGCGCCGACGAGTTCGACGTCGAGGCCGGCGTCGACGAGGATCGCGCGGAGTTCGGTGACCTTGTTGGCGTTGCGGGTGGCGAGGATCAGGTGGCGCGTCATGGGGTGATTATCCGGGAGCGTCACAGGGTGCGGGCGAGTGCCTCGCGCTGGGCGGCGGCGAGGGATTCGCAGCCGGTGGTGGCGAGGTCGAGGAGGGCGTTCAGCTCGGCGCGGTCGAAGGGCTGGGCCTCGGCGGTGCCCTGGACCTCGACGAAGCGGCCGTCGCCGGTGCAGACGACGTTCATGTCGGTCTCGGCGCGGACGTCCTCCTCGTAGCAGAGGTCGAGGAGGGGGATGCCGTCGACGATGCCGACGCTGACGGCGGAGACGGTGTCGGTGAGGGGCCGGCGGCCGTGCTTGACGAGCTTCTTGGCCTGGGCCCAGGCGACGGCGTCGGCGAGGGCGACGTAGGCGCCGGTGATGGCGGCGGTGCGGGTGCCGCCGTCGGCCTGGAGGACGTCGCAGTCGAGGACGATGGTGTTCTCGCCGAGGGCCTTGTAGTCGATGACGGCGCGCAGGGAGCGTCCGATGAGGCGGGAGATCTCGTGGGTGCGGCCGCCGATCTTGCCGCGGACGGATTCGCGGTCGCCGCGGGTGTTGGTGGAGCGGGGGAGCATCGCGTACTCGGCGGTGACCCAGCCCTCGCCGCTGCCCTTGCGCCAGCGGGGGACGCCCTCGGTGACGCTGGCGGTGCAGAAGACCTTGGTGTCGCCGAAGGAGACGAGGACGGATCCTTCGGCGTGCTTGCTCCAGCCGCGCTGGATGGTCACGGGGCGGAGCTGGTCGGGGGTGCGGCCGTCGATGCGAGACATGGTGATGAGCCTATCGGCATCGCGAAGGGCCCCGTTCCGGTTCGGGGTGCGAACGGGGGCGAGGCCCTGGCGGTGTGGGCTCAGCGGCTCACATCATGTCTTCGATCTCGGCGGCGATCGGGTCGGCGTCGGTGCCGATGACGACCTGGATGGCGGTGCCCATCTTCACGACGCCGTGGGCGCCGGCGGCCTTGAGGGCGGCCTCGTCGACGAGGCCGGCGTCGTTGACCTCGGTGCGGAGGCGGGTGATGCAGCCCTCGACCTCTTCGATGTTGTCGATCCCGCCGAGGCCGGCGACGATCTTCTCAGCCTTGCTGGCCATGTGCACTCCTGGTTGTCTCGGCCCTTCGGCGGTACCACCGACCGGCTTTCACACGGTAAACCACGTTCGGCCCACTTCGGCGGGCATCCGTGCGCCATCTGGCGAAGGATGGCGAGCACTGCGATTCACCCGGCGTCGCGCTCCGGTCGACCCGGAACACAAGTGGTCTACACCAGTATGCAGCAGCCGGATCGGCCGGGAGGACCCGGATGAGCACGAGCGCCGCGGCGGCTTCGCGGGGGAAACCGGGGAAGCCGGGGAAGAAGTGGACACAGGGGTTGTTCCAGGGCCTGCAGAAGATGGGGCGCAGTCTGCAGCTGCCGATCGCGGTGCTGCCGGCGGCGGGGATCCTGAACCGGCTGGGGCAGCCGGATGTCTTCGGGGTGGACGGGCTGGGGTGGACGGACGTCGCGAAGGTGATGGCGGGGGCGGGTGGGGCGCTGCTGGATTCGTCGCTGGGGTTGCCGTTGCTGTTCGCGGTGGGTGTGGCGATCGGGATGGCGAAGAAGGCGGACGGGTCGACGGCGCTGGCGGCGGTGACGGGGTTCCTCGTCTATTACGCGGTGCTGCACCAGTTCCCGGAGACGTGCCCGCCGGGGTCGAAGCAGATGCCGCTGGGGTTGCTGGGTGGGGTGTGCCTGGCGCCGGGCGGGGCGCCGGCGGCGGCGTCGTACCAGAATCCGGGGATCTTCGGCGGGATCGTGATCGGGCTGCTGGCGGCGTGGTTCTGGCAGCGGTACCACCGGACGCGGCTGGTGGACTGGCTGGGGTTCTTCAACGGGCGGCGGCTGGTGCCGATCATCATGGCGTTCGTGGGGATCGCGTTCGCGGCGCTGTGCCTGTGGATCTGGCCGCCGGTGGGGCGGGGGCTGACGAGCTTCAGCGAGTGGCTGTCGGATCTGGGGTCGGCGGGTGCGGGTGTGTTCGGTGTGGCGAACCGGGCGTTGCTGGTGGTGGGGCTGCATCAGTTCTTGAACGTGTTCGTGTGGTTCCAGTTCGGGAGTTATACGAAGCCGGACGGCACGGTGGTGCACGGTGACATCAATCGTTTTCTGGCCGGGGATCCGCATGCGGGCCAGTTCACGTCGGGGTTCTTTCCGATCATGATGTTCGCGCTGCCGGCGGCGGCGCTGGCGATCGCGCACTGTGCGCGGCCGGAGCACCGCAAGGCGGTGGGCGGGATGATGTTGTCGGTGGGGCTGACGTCGTTCGTCACGGGGATCACGGAGCCGATCGAGTACACGTTCCTGTTCATCGCGCCGGTGCTGTACGCGGTGCACGCGGTGCTGACGGGGGTGTCGATGGCGGTGACGTGGGGGCTGGGAGTGCACGACGGTTTCAGTTTCTCGGCGGGACTGATCGACTATGTGATCAACTGGAGTCTGGCGACGAAGCCGTGGTTGATCATTCCTATCGGGGCCTGTTTCGCGGTCGTGTATTACGCGATCTTCCGCTTCGCGATCGTGAAGTTCGATCTTCCGACTCCGGGGCGTGAACCGGAGGAGGTCGCGGGGGCGATCGAGGAGGAGGCGGTCAAGCCGTAGCCCTTGCCGGGCGGGGTTTTCGGGGGGTGCCCTCCATGTGGTCCAGACCACCTGGAACTATGGATTCCTTTGAGCCGGACTCACGTGCTACAACAGGTCTAAACCACCGAGTGGTGTAGACCAGAGCGGGCCGTCCCCTTCCCCCGAGCGCCCGCCTCACCTGGAGGAATCCGATGAGTACGGCCAGCTCGAAGGCGACGAAGGAGTCGCCCGAGCCGAAGAAGGCTGACGAGGCCGCGAAGAACGGGACCGAGGTCGAGACCGAGGCCAAGCCCGCGGCCACGACCGAGGCCGAGGGCAAGAAGGCCGAGAAGGCCGAGAAGGCCGAGAAGAAGACCGAGAAGAAGGCTCCCGCGAAGAAGCGCGGCTCCGGCGTCTTCCAGGGCCTGCAGAAGATCGGCCGCAGCCTGCAGCTGCCGATCGCCGTGCTGCCGGCCGCCGGCATCCTGCTCCGGCTCGGCCAGAAGGACGTCTTCGGTGCGGACGGCCTGGGCTGGAACAAGGTCGCGGACGTCTTCTCGACCGCCGGTGGTGCGATCTTCGACCACCTGCCGCTGCTGTTCTGCATCGGTGTGGCGATCGGCTTCGCCAAGAAGGCCGACGGCTCCACCGCGCTCGCCGCGCTCGTCGGCTTCCTGGTCTACGACAACGTGCTGAAGGCGTTCCCCGTCCACCAGGCCGTCATCAAGGCCGGTGAGGACACGCCCGCCGTCTACAACAACCCGGGTGTCCTCGGCGGCATCATCATGGGTCTGCTCGCGGCCGTGCTGTGGCAGCGCTTCCACCGCACGCGGCTCGTGGACTGGCTCGGCTTCTTCAACGGCCGCCGTCTGGTCCCGATCATCATGGCCTTCGTCGGCACCCTCGTCGGTGTGTTCTTCGGCCTGGTCTGGGAGCCGATCGGCAACGCCATCAGCGACTTCGGCACCTGGATGACCGGTCTGGGCGCGGCGGGCGCCGCTCTGTTCGGTCTGGTCAACCGCGGTCTGATCCCGATCGGCATGCACCAGTTCGTCAACACGGTGTCCTGGTTCCAGCTCGGTGACTTCACCGACGCCGCGGGCAAGGTCGTGCACGGCGACATCAACCGCTTCTTCGCCGGCGACCCCTCCGCCGGGCAGTTCATGTCGGGCTTCTTCCCGATCATGATGTTCGGCCTGCCGGCCGCCGCGCTGGCCATCGCGCACTCCGCCCGCCCCGAGCGCCGCAAGGCCGTGCTGGGCATGATGATCTCGCTGGCGCTGACCTCGTTCGTCACCGGCATCACCGAGCCGATCGAGTTCGCGTTCATGTTCATCGCGCCGCTGCTGTACGCGGTGCACGCGGTGCTCACCGCCGTGTCGATGGCCGTGACCTGGGCGCTCGGCGTGCACGCCGGCTTCACCTTCTCGGCCGGCTTCATCGACTACGCGCTGAACTGGAACCTGGCCACCAAGCCGTGGATGATCATCCCGATCGGTCTGGCCTTCGCGGTGGTCTACTACGTGGTGTTCCGCTTCGCGATCACGAAGTTCAATCTGCCGACGCCGGGGCGTGAGCCCGAGGAGGAGATCGAGGACCTCACGAAGGCGTAGCGCTCCAAGCGCGGAGGAAGGGCCCCGGAACCGATGGTTCCGGGGCCTTTTTCACCCACCCGCCCACTGTGACCGTCCGAGCGACGGGCGCCCGGCGCCCACCCGCCGCTGTCGGGGCAACGGGTGGGTGGGTGGGAAAGCTACAGCTCGTAGACGGCCCCGGCCCTCGCCAGCTCTGCCGGCCCCGCGTACGCGGACCGCGCGTCGCGCAGGTTGGTCCGGGGGTCGGTCCAGGGCGGGATGTGGGTGAGGACCAGGCGGCCGACGCCCGCGCGGGCCGCGATCTCGCCGGCCTCCAGGCCGTTGAGGTGGAGGTCGGGGATGTCCTCCTTGCCGTGTGTGAAGGACGCCTCGCACAGCAGCAGGTCCGCGCCCTTGGCGAGGGTGGTGAGGGCGTCGCAGGGGCCCGTGTCGCCGGAGTAGACGAGGGCCGAGCCGTCGTGCTCGACGCGGAAGGCGAACGCCTCGACGGGGTGGCGCACCCGCTCGGCGCGGATGGTGAGCGGGCCGAGCGTGAAGGCGCCGGGGGTGAGGGTGTGGAAGTCGAAGACCTCACTCATGCAGGCGTCGTCCGGGGCGTCGCCGTAGGCGGTGAGGAGGCGTTTCTCCGTGCCTTCCGGGCCGTGGACGGGGATGGCGTCGGCGCGGCCGCCGTCGTGGCGGTAGTAACGGGCCACGAAGTAGCCGCACATGTCGATGCAGTGGTCGGGATGCAGATGGGACAGCAGAACGGCGTCGAGGTCGTAGAGACCGATGTGACGCTGGAGCTCGCCGAGGGCGCCGTTGCCCATGTCGAGGAGGAGCCGAAAACCGTCGGCCTCCACGAGATAGCTCGAACAGGCCGATTCCGTGGACGGGAACGACCCCGAGCATCCGACGACGGTGAGCTTCATGCGGGCCTGAACCTCCGTGGGCCGGGTACGGGGGGCCATGCGGTGCAGTCGAGCGTAAGCCGCGATGCGAGCGGTGACTCCTCCGCCGACTGGCGTTGTGGCTGGAATCACCAGGACGGCGGCGGTGACGGGGGCTCACGGGGCGCGCCGGAGGGGGCGGGGGCGCGCGAATCGGCCCCGGTCGCGCCGTGGGGCGCGGCCGGGGCCGGAAGGAGGCGGGCGCGGCGGAAGCGCGGGGGTGGGGCTACAGCGGCGGCGTGTGCCGCTCGGCCCGGTCGAGGGTGTCCATGAAGCGCTGGAAGCGCTCGGCCGACTCCTTGCTGCCGGCCGTCACCGTGAACACGTCGGGCGACATGAAGGCCGCGAGCCGCTCACGGGTCTCAGGGGCGAGCGCATCCCAGGCCGCCCGATCCAGCCGTGACTGCGCCGCAGCTTCCGCACTGCCAGTTTCCATTGTTGAGTTGCCTCATGTCCGAAGATCCACATGCGGGACAGTTCATGTGCGTCTCCTACGGGATGATGTCAGCCCGGGTGCCAACATCGGTAGTAGCAGTTCACCCGTGCACAGTTCTGTTCGATACGGACCGGCGTGCGCCTGTTGTTGACGTTTACGCCCACAGTTGGCCGTGCAGCGCCTCGACGGCCGCCTCCGTGGTGGGGGCGGTGTAGACGCCGGTGGAGAGGTACTTCCAGCCGCCGTCGGCGACGATGAACGCGATGTCGGCCCGCTCCCCGGCGCGCTGCGCCTTGCGGGCCACGCCGAGCGCCGCGTGCAGCACGGCGCCGGTGGACACGCCCGCGAAGATGCCCTCCTGGTCGAGGAGTTCGCGGGTGCGGCGCACGGCGTCCTCGGAGCCGACGGAGTAGCGGGTGGTGAGGACGGACGCGTCGTAGAGCTCGGGCACGAAGCCCTCGTCGAGGTTGCGCAGCCCGTAGACGAGGTCGTCGTAGCGCGGCTCGGCGGCCACGATCTGCACGCCGGGGACGTGCTCGCGCAGGTAGCGGCCGACGCCCATGAGGGTGCCGGTGGTGCCGAGACCGGCCACGAAGTGGGTGATCTCGGGGAGGTCGGCGAGGAGCTCGGGGCCGGTGGTGGCGTAGTGGGCGCCGGCGTTGTCCGGGTTGCCGTACTGGTAGAGCATCACCCAGTCGGGGTGCTGCTCGGCGAGTTCCCCGGCGACGCGGACGGCCGTGTCAGCGCGCCGTAGTAGTCCGCCACGATCTTGTTGAACATCGCCGTATGCGCACGCCC
>NZ_JBFAPH010000098.1:0-19075 GCF_040675635.1 Streptomyces sp. NPDC049577 | reverse complement strand
GCTCTTCGCCTGCTCCTCGGCCAACGACCGGCGACACTCGTCCTCGTAACTGTTCCCCACGGCACCGCTTCCCATTGTTGCGTCGCCTCTCCGTTAGACCCGAGAGACCGTCGACATCGACATCGACCGACCATCGGTAATCAACTGTCGGTGTCCAGACCGGACGATGACACACAGCCACCGGGACGGCAAACCAATTCCTGGACCCTCCGGCGCTCCGTCCCGGTCAGCCGGCGGCGGAAAGGCGCAGCTCGAACGGCGAGCCGTCGGAGCGGAGCGTCCAGTCGTTCAACCGCGCGGGCCCGGATTCCCGCGGCGAACCCCCGCCGCAGGACGAGCCCGGCCGTCGAGTAGCGGCCGGAGCATGCCATCGGTGATCGGCCGGACAGCTCCTAGTGGAAAGGCCCCGGTGGAGGAATTCCATCGGGGCCTTTCTTGGTGCTGTCGGGCAACTGAAGTCAGCTGTCCCTACGCCCGGCGGTGCAGAGCGAGCCGGCTCAGGCCGATTCTCGTTTCCTGCCTGATGAGCCCTGGAGATGCCCGCAGCAGTCGTGCGGCGACCTGGTCCTGCGCAATCACGGTCACACCTTCGGAGAGACGCGCAACCGTCCGGCCCTCGTACAGCACGACCGAGTCCCACTCGTCCGGCTCCGAGTCGCCACATCGATCAATGATCAAAGCGCGTGTGGGAACGGGGAGTTCCACTACAGCCGCCATGAGAGCTGCCTCCACCGTTTGCACTTCCTCCTCGTCCAGGCCGTCCAGCCAGAACGTCTGGATCGCGCATCCGAGTGGTTCGTAGGAGTACTCGTCGACCAGGTTGGTGTCCGCCGAGAGCCACCAGTTCACATTGATGGACGCGATACGGAGGCCGAGCAGTCTGTCGAGTTCTTCACGACCGACCGGTACGTCGTTCCCCTCCACGTCCAGCACCAGCGCCGTACCCAGTGCCGGGTGGAAGAGGTGGATCCCGTGCCGTTCGAAGAGTTCGGTCTGCTCGCTGAACACCGACGTGATGGCCGATTCCCGGTACCAGCGGATGAATGCGTCAGACATGGCTACTCAGGTTTTCGGTTCGGGGTGACGGTGATCTCTATAGCGGGTGTGTCCCGGTGGCATGCGGTATCCCGATGGTGGTGGTCCGGCCCGGGAGTCCGCGCATGCCTGGCACGCGCGCCGGCGGGACGGCGGCGTGGAGGCGCTGCGTTCGAAGGGCCCTCCGGGGCGGCCTCGAACCGGGGCTCGAAGCCGAGCCGACGGGTGGTGCGGCGGTGAACCCTGCTCGGTCGTGCGCGAGTTCAGCCTGGCTCCGCACCGCTTCACCGTGCCCGCCGGCACCCGGAAGGCGTCAGCGACGAGCCGGTGGAGGCACCCGGCTCCCCGATGGTTCGTTCACCATTCGATGATCAACGCTCCTGGCCGGCCCTTCATGCCGTGGTAGCCGACCTTTCCGTGCTGGCCGTGCCTACCGTTCTGGAGTTGGCCGTACTCGCCGCGGCCGCCACTACCTCCGGCCCCTCCCGAACCACCATTCCCGCCGTCGCCACCGCTACCCGCGGTCATGGAGTCGCTGTGCGCGCCACTGGCGCCGTTGCCCTTGCGCCCGGGCGGCAGCGGACGGCCGCCGTCCCCACCGGAGCCCCCTCTATACCCAGGGAGCCCCATGGAATAAGGCTCTTCTTGCGATGCGGAGCCGGGCTCTCCGCCGGTCCCGCCCTGCTTCCCCCGCACGTCGCCGCTCGCACACATGACCCGTCTTTCGACAGCTCCTCCCGGTCCGCCGGCCGCCGGGCCGTTGGCGTCGGTCTGAGCGCCCCCTCTGGACCCATGAGTCACCGGTTCGCCACCCTTGCCGCCCTTGCCGGCGGCTCCGCCTTTGCCACCGGTGCCGCCACGGCCCCCGGGCACCGCAGCCAGCACCGGTTTCGACTTGTCATCCAGCTTCACCCAGGTGGTGTCGCCCCTCTGCCCCGACTGCCCATCGCTGCCAGCAGCACCAGGGTCGCCAACCCTGCCGTAGCGCCGCGGACTTTTCGCGCCGACGCCGCCATAGCCGTATCCGCCACTGTTGCCGACCTTGACATCCCCTCTGCCGGCCCGGCCGCCGTCGCCGACGAAAAAGTTGAACCAGACACGGTCGCCGCTTGAGAGAAGCCGCACCCGGCACTTGACGAAGCCGCCGGCACCGCCGCCACCGCCGCCTCCGCCACCGACGGCTCCGCTCCCGCCGCCGCCACCACCGCCGTTGCCGACCACCGTGCCACCAAAATCGACAGTGTGAAGGGCAGTCACGCCGGGTGACCCCGGTCGTGTACCGCCTCCACCGCCGCCTCCACCACCTCCTCCTCCGCCGCCGGCGCCTCCGCCTCCACCGCCGCCCCCGCCCCACAGCGTGAGGGTGACGGTCGTGACCCCCTTCGGAAGGGAAAACACCTGACCCGCCCCGGTCGAGGGGGTGTTGAAGATCTTTTTGCCGTGGGTGGCCGGCTCGGCCTGGGCCGGAGCCGGAGCCGCCAGAGCGCCGGAAAGCAGGCCGCCGAGGGCCAGACCTGTGGCCAGGACCACCGGCAGGCGGGCCTTGCTGCCGCCCAGGCTTTCGTCTTCTCCGTTCTGGGCGGCAAGGCGAGTGAAGGAAGTTCGGGTCACGTGAGCTCCTTGTGGTTCGGACAGAGATGGGCGCGGCTCGGTCGCCCGCCCGCGTGCCGAGGGGCCGGCCGGCCGCGACGGGCCGAAGCCGTGCCCAGCACGGCCGACGACACGGCGGCAGCCATCACAGCGGCAGCAAGTCGCCTACGAGGAGAGGTCATACGGGATCTCCTCAAGGGGCTGCGTGCCGCGGTATGCCGTGCGCGGCAACAGGTGGCGCAAGCACCAGTCAAGGGGTGCAGGCATAGGTGCCGGGGTGGATCACCATTCGACGATTGCCGCCCCGTTACAGCCCTTTTGGCCTGGGTAGCCACGGCTTCCGTGCCGTCCGTCGTCTCCGGGGAGGCCCTCGCCGTAGTCGCTGCCGCTGCCCCCGTGGCCGCCTTGGCCCCCGGCTCCGCCGCGACCGCCTTCGCCACCGCAGCCGGCGCTGATGCCGTCACTGGAGAGCGAGGCTGTGCGGGGCGCCTTGGCGCCACCACCGCCACCGTGGCCGCCCGACCCGTATTTGGTCTCGTACCCGTTGGCACCCCGGCCACCGGCCCCGCCCGCACCACCAGGCCGTCCCGCAGCACCTTCCTGGACCTGCAGCAACTCGCCCAGACAGGTCACCGAGCTCTGCGCGGCGCCCCCGTTGCCTCCAGGTGCCGCACCACGCGGCTGGGTGGCGTCGCCAGGAGTGCCGCTGCGCAGTGCGGCGTAGCCGCCCTTGCCTCCCTCGCCCAGGGCGCCGCCCACACCGCCGGCTCCCGGCATCCCGCCCTCGGCGCTTACGAGCACCTTGCGGGTCTTGATGTCGCGGAGGAAGGACCTGCCGCCGCGCTGCCCGGTCCTGCCGTCCTGGCCGGAAGCGCCGTTGTCCCCGTTCCGGCCGCTGGAGCCCCCGGAACTGCCACCGGCACCGCCGCGCCCCCAGCCGCTGCCGGCCCCGGAATTGCCTGCTGCGCCGCTACCACCGACTGCGATGCCTACCTCCTGTCCCGGTGTGACCTTGATCCGGCATTTGACGAAGCCGCCCGCGCCTCCGGCTCCGCCGGCCCCGCCGCCGCCGGCTCCGGCCGCGCCGCCACCGCCACCACTGTAATAAGCGCGGGGGTCTTGGCCGCGGCCCCCGGCACCTCCGCCTCCGCCGCCCCCTCCTCCTCCGCCGCCACCGGCACCCCCGCCGCCCCCTCCGCCGCCACCCCACAGGGTGACGGTGATGGACGTGATGCCCTTGGCGATGTTGCCGACGGCGAACGACGGCCGAGTGACGCGCTTCGTGCCGTGGGGCTCCGGCTGTTGGCCGTAGGCCGGGGGCTGCACAACGCCGGCCATCAGGCCACCGACGGCCAGTGCCGCCACGACCGCCCGGAGACCGACCGCCGGGCGCAGCGCCGATGTGGCGGGCCGCCCAGGGGCGGAGGGAAGGGATGGGAGAGCCACCTTGACTCCTCGCTGTTTGAAGGGGGGACCGCCCCTTGGCCGGGGCGGTCCCGAACTCGGGGGCCTACTTCAGGGTGGAGTCGACGGTGCTGGAGGCACCGGAGGTGGCGGACTGAGCGGCGTTGTTGACGGTGTCCTTGAGGTTGGACACCGGGCCCGGCTCCGGCGCGGACGGCGCCGGCGGCTGCGAGGAGGAACCGGAGGAGTCCTGCGAGGACGAGCCGCCCTTGGCGTCGTACTGGTAGGTCTCGGTGACCTTGCGCTCCTTGGTGATCTTCCCCGGCGCCGGAGAGACGACCAGCACCGGCAGGCCGCCACCGCCCGGCTGGTGATCATCAGCCAGAGCCACCGGCGCCTGGCCCAGTACGGCCGCGGACACGACAACGGTCACCACAGCGGCAACCAGACGACGAACAGAAGCCATAAGACATCTCCTTCACTGACCACGCGCCATCGGCGCACCCGGACTGCGGGATACGAGCGGCTGGAACCGGCGCGCCAGAAGGGCGGCGCCCAGGTGGCCGCAGTCCTACTCCCGATCCCGCAGACCGGTCAAACGGTCCGATCATCAGACGCTCAGGGTGGTCGCACACATCGTCATCGCTGGAACACACGCTCTTGTCCACGCGGCCACTCATCGGCCGCATCGCGCACGGCGGCGTCTGAAACTCCTTCCATCGAGTGGCCAGACCGCCGGCGACATGACGACATACAACCGTGATCAGTCCGGCCAACAGTCCCGGGCTCACCGCCACCGCGCTCTTACGGGCAGGCCAGCCCAGGTCAGGGCAGTGCAGGCGCCGATCGGAGCCTTCCAGTCCCGTCACGCCGCGGTTCTGGTGAGTGACATCAGTCAGCCGCACCGCCCCCACCCACTCGTGAGCGTGCCTTGACCGCTGCCGCCCCGGCCGCGGTCACCACCCGCCGAAGGGCCCCCAGCGACGTCAGGACGGATCCGGGATCAGTCCGGTCTGGGCGATGAATCCGTCGAGCAGGCTGGGCTGGTACTGCATCCGTTTAAGGCGTGTGCGGGCCAGCGCGGCGAGTTCGTCGAGCGTGCACGGGGCGAGGTTGCCCAGACTGTGCTTCAGGTGCGCCCACACGCCCTCGGCCGGGTTGAGGTCGGGCGTGTACGAGGGGAAACGGAAGACCGTCAGCCAGTCGCGGGCGGCGATCAGCTCGCGCATCGCGGCATCGACGTGATGGGTGTAGTTGTCCCACACCAGCACGACGGGCCCGCCGAGCTGCTGGTGGGCCGTGTCCAGCAGGCAGGCGAAGTCCTTTTCCCTGAAGCCCTTCCTCTCGCCCTTGCGGCCGTGGTGGACCAGCATCCGGAAGACCAGCCGGGTGCGGTGACCTGTTCTGCGGCACACCAGGCCGGCGAGCGAGACACGCCCGGAGCCCGAGGCCCGGACGGTGACGCGGGGCGTGTGACCGCGCCGGGACCAGGTCCGTGCTCGCGGCGGCCTGAGCACCTGCCCCGACTCATCCGCGAAGCACAGCCACGCGTCCTGGTCCCTCACCGTCTTTCCACGCGCGGCCAGGTCTCCTGGCGCCAAGTGGCCACCGCGTCTTCGTCGCGCTCGGCGGCCCGGCGCTGCGGGACCTGCACCGTGAAGCCCATCTGGTGCAGGATGCGCCAGGTCTGGGCCGCGCTGAAGCGGACATGGAAGCGCCGTGCGATGACGGTGGCCACCCGGGCCAGGATCCACCGCTGGTCCTCCACCCAGCCGTGCGCGGCTGGGCCCTTCTCCAGTTCGGCCGCCGGCCAGGCCCGCCACGTGGGCTTCATCCGCGAAGGCCGCCCCGACGGGCCCTTCTAGGACAGAGCCTCCACACCACCGTCCCGCCAACGCGCGTGCCAGGCATACGCGGACTTCCGCGAGATCCGTAACCGCCGAGCAACCTGCGGCGGCGCCACCTCTTGCGCGAACAACCCGGCGGCCTCGAACCGAACCCGCTCCCTCTGAGCCCGCTGCTTCGCGGTCAGACCGCCCCCATCGGGATACCGCATGCCACAGGGATACACCCGCCAGCGAGATCACCGTCACCCCAGACCGAAAACCTCAGCAGCAGTCTCTCCTCGATCTCATGTCGCGGGCGACACCGAGGTCCACGTCGAGTGCGCTGAGCCTCATCGGAGCGCGCTGGTCATCGACCACCGCGGCGCAGAGGCGACTGCCCACCAGGGCGCGCTCCCCTGATGGCCATGAGGGATCCTTCGTGTTGTCGATCAGTCCGTGGGTACCGCCTTGCAGCTCGACTTCGAGCCCCCAAGGGCGGACCGCAATCACGACAACATCAAATTCTTGATGCAGTAGTTTTCCCATCTCTCCACCATTTCCCTTCCATGCGCAACCAAGCGCGGCGCACGGTAAGCGAGTTGAATTCCGCAAGCCGCGGGTCGCTGCCGGCCAACGCGCTCTTCGCCGCAGACACGAGCCCCGGATTCACCCCCGAATTCTCGGCTGTGGCTTGAATCCGCAGGGCCATGCGCCGATTGCGCTCAGCGATCTTCCCGGGGGGCGCCCTTGGATCAGGGCACGTCCGGCGGGAGCCGACCGACTACGGGTCCCGAAGTGAGGCCTCGGCGCGTCACGGCGCCAGGTAGGAGTGAAACAGGTTCTCCGGGTCCCAGCGCGCCTTGAGCTCCCGCAGGCGGTCCCAGGCGGCGGGGCTGTACGAGAGCCGGGCGGCGTCCGGGCCGGCCTCCAGGTCGGCCTCGGCGACGTAGCGGCCGCCGCGCCCCGACGGATCCGCCGTGGCCATCGCCTCCCGCAGCCAGCGGGTGTTGGCCTCGTCCTCGGCCGGGTCGTCCCAGACCGCGTAGCAGACGTGGTACGACTCGCCGAGCGGCGCGAACGCCATGCCGCGCAGCAGGGCCGGCTCCTCGGACACCGGCTGTACCGGGGCCAGCACGAGGGACCGGCCGGAGGGGGCGTGCGCGATGGCGTCGGCCGCCCGGGTCAGCCGGTTCTCGTAGGTCTCCGCCGACCACAGCGTGTCCGCCGCGTAGCGGTGCCCGGGCGGCCACAGTGCGGCGGCGCCCGCGTGCAGGGCGGCGAAGGAGGTGGGCTCGGGCGGTTGCCGGGAAACGGCGCTCGTGACGAAGGGGCAGCCGACCACGGGGGCCAGGGAGTCGAGGGCAGCCTCCGGCGCCGCGGCGAACGCGGTGGCCCCGACCACGATCCGCGCTCCGGACGGGTCCGGCGCGCCGGGCGCGGCGCCGGCGGAGGCCAGGAGCACGAGGGACGTCTCGACGTTCGGCGGGAGTTCGCGCGCGATCCGTTCCGCCCAGCACGTCACACGTCCGGTGTCGGACAGCGGGAAGGCCAGACTCGTCGTCATGATGGACGCCGGCCGGGCGTGCAGTCGGAGCCGGAAGCGGGTGACGACGGCGAAGAAGCCGGGCCCCGCGCCCCGGGCGGCCCAGAAGAGATCGCTGTTCTCCGTCCCGGAGCAGTTCACCGTACGGCCGTCGGCCGTGACGGCCCGGATCTCCTGGACGTCCGCGCATGCCGCGCCCCACGCGCGGGAGTTCCAGCCCAGCCCGCCGCTGAGCAGGTACCCGCCCACGGCGACGGAGGGGCAGTGCCCCACGGGGAAGGCGAGCCCGTGCGGGCCGAGCGCCGCGACCAGGTCCCGGCCGGTCGCGGCGGGCCCCACCGTGGCGGTCGCCGGTCCGGGGTCGACCCGGCACTGCGTGAACCGCGACAGATCCATCAGCAGCCCGCCGTCCCGGAGCGGGGATCCGGACCAATTGTGGCCGCCGGAGACCGTCGACACACGCAGCCCGTGGGACCGGGCGTGGGCCAGGGCGTGGGAAACGTCCGCTTCGGACGCGGGCCGCACGACGGCCGCGGGGAACCGCCCGGGCTTGAGCCCGTTCCAGACCGCGCCGGTCCTGGCGTACTCGTAGCCGGGGTCGCCGCGCCGGAGCAGTGTCCCTTCGACGGCTCCTTCGGACATCATGACCTCCTCGCTCCGGCGGCGGCAGTGGTCAGTGCGTGATCAGTCCGAAGACCGCGATGCTCAGCAGATAACAGAGCACCACCACGGCCGCACCCACCAGGTCGACGCGGCGGCCGCGTGCGCGCGCGGGCACCAGCCAGAAGGCGAGCGCCCTGTTCACCAGAGGCATCAGCAGCCAGGTCAGCGCGCTGACGCTCAGCATGTTCCCGATGAACAGGCCGACGTATCCGGGAACTCCGAGACCGCTCAGCTCGGCCCCCTCCGTCAGGTTCAGCACCATCACGGTGGGATAGAGGGCCAGGAGCACCGACATGGCCTGCTTCCAGTTCGGCGGTGCGCGGCCCTGCGCTCCCTCGCCGAAACGGAACCAGCCGCTGAACGCCGAGCCGACCTTGCGCACGTCGTAGGAGGCGAAATAGTTGCGGCCCTCCTCCAGCAGCGCCTTGCGGGCGTCGGAGGCGAGCCATGCGTCGAGGTGTTCACGCGTGTCGAAGCGGAAGACGACGACCCAGCGCTCCTGTATCCCCTGTATCCCCTGGACCGGCTTGAACAGTTCGGACCCCATGAATCCGGGCGCCTTCTCCTGCGCCTTGAGGGCCTTCTCCTGCCAGCGCAGGAACCGCTGCTCCTGCCCCGGCCTCACCTCGTGCGAGATGACAGCCGTGACGGCCTCCGGCGCCCGCTCGGGAGGGGCGCCGCCGTGGAGCACTTCCTGGGTGGCGGGCCCGTCGAACAGCTCCTGCCCCTCGGCGAGCAGCTCCTGCCTCCGGCGCGAGTTCAGCCAGGCGGTCAGCTGGTCGATGCCGGAGAAACGGAAGACGGCCACCCATTCGTTCTCTTCGCCGGTTTCGGGCGAGTAGACCTCGGCGCCCTCGAAACCCTCGAATGCGCGGGCGGCCTCGTTCGTCCTGTCCTGCCAGCGCCGGTAGTCCTCGACGCGGTCTGCGTGCACCTTCTGCGAGATCACGACGGTGGCGTTGTCAGCCCCGGCGTCACGGCTTGCACGGGAACCCACCCGAGTTACGGTAGTACATATAGGACTTGTGTAGCAAATCGGGCAGCTGGCGGCAGCCGGCGCATGACCGCGACGCCGATCGGAGACTGCGTGATGGGACACAAAGAGTTCATGGCCGAAGCGGTACGGCTCGCCACCGAGTCGGTGGAGAACGGCTGGGGCGGTCCGTTCGGCGCGGTGATCACCCGCGACGGCGAGATCGTCGCGCGCGGGCAGAACCGCGTCCTCCTGACCAGCGATCCCACGGCCCACGCGGAGATGGAGAGCATCCGCAAGGCCGTGCAGCGCCTCAATCCCGAAGCGCCGTCGGTCTCCGAGGAGCACCAGAACGAGAGCATCCTGGAGTACGTGCCCCGCCCCGAGGGCTCACCGGACCCGGTCCCCGAGCGGGCCCGGATGCTCCAGGGCTGCTCCATCTACATCAGCGGCGCCCCGTGCCCGATGTGCATGAGCGCCATCTACTGGTCGCGGATCGACGCCGTGTACTTCAGCCGTGACCTGGAGGACACACGCCGGATCGGCTTCGACGACGCCTACCAGTACGAGGATTTCACGAGGCCCTTCAGCGAGCGCAGGATCAAGGTCGAGCAGATCCATCCCGAGCTCGGCGCCCAGGCCTACGACGCCTGGATGAGCAAGCCGGACCGGCACGCGTACTGACCGTGCCGGTCACACCGGACACCCCGGCCGCGTCGGCCACGGCCGGGGCCCGGAGAGCGGCTACTTCGGAACGGTCCAGAGCTGGCGCTTGTACGTATTCGCCGCGTGCAGCTGGACCTTGGTGCCGTCGGCCGTGCTGCCACCGGTCACGTCGAGGACCTTGCCGGACGCCACGTGCACGATCTGGCCCTTGGCGTTGACCGACCACTTCTGCGAGGCGGCGCCGTTGCAGTCGAAGAGCTCGATCTTGTTGCCGTCGGTGCTCGCGTTGCGCGCGTCGTCCAGGCACTTGCCCAGCGCGCGGAACGTGCCGTCCTTGCCCAGGATCCAGGACTGCGCCGCCGAACCGTTGCAGGCGTAGAGCTGGATCTGGGTGCCGTTGACCGCCTTACCGCCCTTGACGTCGAGGCACTTGCCGCCGAGGCCGGTCACCTTGCCCTGGGGCGGGACGGCGACGCCGGCGGCCGCCGCGAGGTGGCGCAGGCCCTGCACGTCGAACTGCTGGATGTAGGTGCCGACGCGGCCGTCCGTGTAGCCGTGGTTGTCGGTGCACATCACCGGCTTCTCGCCGGAGTCCTTGCCGACGGCGCAGTCGCCGCGCTTCGGGCTGCGGTCCGCGTGCGTCAGGCCCATGGTGTGGCCGAGCTCGTGGCTGATGTGGTTGCGCATGAACGTCTCGCCCCAGTTGGCCAGGGGCTTGCCGTTCGCGTCGAAGAACGAGCTGTCGATGTAGGCGTGCCCGCTGGTCACCGTCCCCGGGAGCGAGGAGGAGATGAAACCGCAGCTCAGGTTGAGGGTACCCGAGCCGTCGTGGACGACCTTCCAGCCGCTCTGGCCGCCGTCCGCCGGCGGGACGCACGGGCGCTTGATGACGCCGATGACGATCTCGCCCCGGGGCCGGGAGTAGTCCCAGCCGACGGGCTTGGTGTCGACGGAGATCGGCAGATTGGTGATGCGCCCGAGGTCCGCGGCGGTCGCCTTCACATAGCGGCCCAGCCAGTCCACGGACTTCTGGTCGTAGAACTTGATGGTGTAACCGGTCGCCAGGGACTGGGAGATGCCGTTGGCGATCTTCCAGCCCTCGCCCTGGGCCGCGGGGGCGGGCGCGGTGGCCGTGGCGGTCGCGGCCACCGCCGCCTTCGTGTGAGCGGGCGCCGCGGCCAGGGTCATGACGCCGTTCTTGAAGGCCGTCCCGTCGGTCTGCGAGACACCGGCGTCCGGGGCCTCCGGGAGGTCCGGGTAGTCGGGACCGGTGCTCGCCGGGGCGGCGGCCGGCTCCGGCTCGGTGTCCTCGGTGCCGAACGCGCTGGGCGCGATCTGCGCCGTCACGGCGATCGCCGCCACGACACCCGCGGCGGCGACGGCTATTCGGCGCTTTCCGGTAAGTCGCATGTACTGATGGACCTTTCCCCGTTGTCTGACGATGTCGCCACGGGCGCTTCACCGTTCCGGTCGCCCGGGCGGGTGTGATCCTAGGCCGTCAGTCCGGCAGCCGATCACGCCGGGCTGCGCGCGGGGCGGCGGTGCCGGCGGGCGAGGCGGTCCAGGAGAGGAGCATGTGCAGGGCGTCATGGGAGGGTGTGTGGGGTTCGGCGGCATAGGTGATCAGCGCCTGGTCGGGGTCGTCCGCGACGCGCAGGGTCTCGTAGGTGAGATGGAGGTCACCGACGAGCGGGTGGTGGAACCGCTTGATGCCGGAGGTTTTGTCCTGGACCGGGTGTTCGGCCCACCAGCGGCGGAAGTCCTCACTCTTGAGCGACAGTTCGCCGATCAGGCTCGCCAGCTGCGGGTCGTCCGGGTGCCGGCCGGCCTCCAGGTGCAGATAGGCGACGTTCTCCCGGGCGCAGGCGGTCCAGTCCGCGAAGAGCTCGCGGGAGGCGGGGTCGAGGAAGGTGATGCGGGGGATGTTGCGTTCGGCGGGCGCGAGGGCGCCGTAGTCGCCGAGGAGGGCGCGGGCGGCCGGGTTCCAGGCGAGGACGTCCATGCGCCGGCCCATCACGATCGCCGGTACATCCCGCAGTTCGCCGAGCAGGCGCCGGAGCATGGGCCGCACCTGCTGACGCGCGGGCGGCCCGGGCCGGTCGCCGGACCGGGCGGCGGGGCGGGGCCCGCCGAGCTGGTGCAGGTGCCGGGTCTCGTCCTCGTCCAGGCGCAGGGCGCGGGCGAGGGCGTCGAGGACGGCCGGTGAGGGATGGGAGGCGCGGCCCTGTTCGATGCGGACGTAGTAGTCGACGCTGACGCCGGCGAGCTGGGCGATCTCCTCCCGGCGCAGCCCGGCGACCCGGCGCCGGCCGCCGAGGTCGGGCAGACCGACGTCCTCGGGACGCAGCCGGGAGCGCCGGGTCCGCAGGAACGCCCCCAGGTCGGTTGTGGTGCTCATACCGGTGATTGTGCCCGGCCGTGCGGGCCTGCCGCCTGGCCCTGCCAGGACCAGGCTCGCCGGCCCGCCCGGCACGAGGTCACGCCTGGCGGGTCGGCAGGACGACCGACTGGCGCAGATTGACGTGCCGGGGACGGCTGACGGTGTACGCGATGAGGTCGGCGACGTCCTCGGCGGAGAGGGCGGGTATGGCGGTGAACATCCCGCCGAGCTGCTCGCGCAGGACGGGGTTGTCGATGTGGCCGCCGAGTTCGGTGTCGGTCAGGCCGGGCTCGATGTTGCTGACGCGGATGTCGAGCGGGCCCAGCTCGGTGCGCAGTGCGGCGGACAGCTGGGTGAGCGCGGCCTTGGTCGCCCCGTACACCGCGTAGTCGGGGAAGAGGACGTGGGAGGCGATGGAGGAGACGTTGACCAGGTCGGCGGTGCGTCCCCCGGCGGCGGCCGCGGTGAGGTCGGCGGTGAAGGCGCGGATGACCCGCAGGGCCCCGGTGAGATTGGTGTCGATCATGCGGGTCCACTCGTCGAGCCGGCCGTCGGCGAGGGGGTTGGGCAGCATGACGCCGGCGTTGTTGACGACGAGGTCGACGCGGCCGTAGGCGTCGTGGACGGCCCGGGTGGCGGCGTCGACGGAGGCCTGGTCGGTGATGTCCGCGGTGACGGCCAGGGCCTGGCCTCCGGCGGCGGCGATCTCGGCGGCCAGCGCCTCCACCCGCTCGGTGCGCCGGGCGAGCAGGGCGACGCGGGCGCCACCGGCCGCGAGCAGACGGGCGGTGGCCGCGCCCATGCCGCTGGCGGCTCCGGTGACGAGAGCGGTGCGGCCGGCGAGGGCGGGGTAGTTCATGAGCTGCTCCTGGATCTGCCGCACGGCGGGCTCCATGCGGTGGGGGCTGACACGGACCACTCTCCGCCCCACCGCGATGGTCAACCAGAGCTCTGCCTGTCCTGGGAAAGCCAGTACCACCCAGGACCACCCGGCCGGCGCCCCCCGCCCCCCTCAGGACGTCGCGGCCGCCCCCTGTGCCGGCTGGACCGTGAAGCGGTACCGGTCGGTGAAGACGGGCAGCGGGTACTTGCCGGTGCTCGCGCTGGTGGGGATGTGACCGGCGGCCGTCAGCAGGTACTTGGCGGCGGGCGCGCTCGGGGCGAAGCGCATGCGCAGGCCGAGGGTGTAGGTGTCGCCCGGCTTGAGGTCACCGATCTTCGCGGGGCAGTTCAGGTACCAGTTGTCGAAACCGGGGACCGGGTCCGCCTGCGGGCACACGTTACCGTCGAAGCTGTGGCTGTCGAAGCGGAGCTCCACGGGGTGCCAGCGGCCGGCCGCGTAGTACTCCACCTCGACGTCGCCCGGCTTGATGTCCTCCTTCGTGCTCCATCCCTCCCGGACTCCGAGCGAGGCGTGGAAGTCGGTCAGCGTCTCCCCGGTGCGGTTCTCCATCGTGATGGAGAAGTTCGTCCAGTCACCGCCCGGCGTGAACGACGTGGGGAAGTCCTTGAAGGCCAGGAAGGGTTCCGCCGCCACCGCCGCCGGGGCGGTGTCGGCGGCGGCCGCCGGGGTGGTGAGGAAGAGGGCGGGAGCGATCGTGGCGGCGGCCGTGAAAGCCGCGATCCGGTTGAGCTTCATATGATGATCTTAAGTGGGGCATAGGGGGATGCCCACGGGTTTTATCCCTTCCCCCGCCGCGCCCCGCCCTTGAGCGTCGCCCGCAGGTACTCCCGGTTCATCGTCGCGATCGACGTCAGCGGGATGCCCTTCGGGCAGGCGACCGCGCACTCGCCGGTGTTGGTGCAGCCGCCGAAGCCCTGTTCGTCCATCGCCTCGACCATGCCCAGCACCCGCGACTCCCGTTCCGGCGCGCCCTGCGGCAGGACGTTCAGATGCACCACCTTCGCGGAGGTGAAGAGCATGGCGGAGCCGTTGGGGCAGGCGGCGACGCAGGCGCCGCAGCCGATGCACTCGGCGTGTTCGAAGGCCAGGTCGGCGACCGGCTTGGGGACCGGCGTGGCGTGGGCCTCGGGGGCCGAGCCGGTGGGGACGGAGACGTAGCCGCCGGAGCCGATGACGCGGTCGAAGGCCGAGCGGTCGACGACCAGGTCCTTCACGACCGGGAACGCGGCCGCCCGCCACGGCTCGACGTCGATCGTGTCGCCGTCGGAGAAGTGCCGCATGTGGAGCTGGCAGGTGGTCGTGCGTTCCGGGCCGTGCGCCCGGCCGTTGATGACCATGCCGCAGGCGCCGCAGATGCCCTCGCGGCAGTCGTGGTCGAAGGCGACGGGCTCCTCCCCGGCGAGGATCAGCTCCTCGTTGAGGTGGTCGAGCATCTCCAGGAAGGACATGTCCTCGCTGATGCCCCGGACCTCGTAGGTGGTCATGGCGCCGGGCGCGTCGGGGGTGCGTTGGCGCCAGATGCGCAGGGTGAGGTTCACGCATAGCTCCGCTGGGTGGGGTGGACGTACTCGAAGCGCAGGTCTTCCTTGTGGAGCACGGGCGCGCTTCCCGTGCCCGTGAACTCCCAGGCGGCCGCGTACGCGAACGCCTCGTCCCGGCGCGCCGCCTCGCCGTCGGCGGTCTGGCTCTCCTCGCGGAAGTGGCCGCCGCAGGACTCGGTGCGGTGCAGCGCGTCCAGGCACATCAGCTCGGCGAGCTCCAGGTAGTCGACGATGCGGTTGGCCTTCTCCAGCGACTGGTTGAGCTCCTCGCCGGTGCCCGGCACCTTGATCCGGCGCCAGAACTCCGCGCGCAGCTCCGGGATGCGGTCCAGCGCCTTGCGCAGGCCCGCGTCGGTGCGGGCCATGCCGCACTCGTCCCACAGCAGCTCGCCGAGCTCGCGGTGGAAGCTGTCGGGGGTGCGGTCGCCGTCCACCGCCAGCAGCCGGCCCAGGCGGCTCGACACCTCGTCCACGGCCTCGGTCACGGCCGGGTGGCCGGCCGGGACCTCGTCGTGGGGGTGCCGGGCGAGGTAGTCGTTGATGGTGGCGGGCAGGACGAAGTAGCCGTCGGCCAGGCCCTGCATCAGCGCGGAGGCACCCAGCCGGTTCGCGCCGTGGTCGGAGAAGTTGGCCTCGCCGATGGCGAACAGGCCGGGGACGGTGGTCTGGAGGTCGTAGTCCACCCACAGGCCGCCCATCGTGTAGTGGATGGCGGGGTAGATGCGCATCGGCACCTCGTACGGATCCTCGGCGGTGATCCGCTGGTACATCTCGAAGAGGTTGCCGTACCTGGCCTCGACCGCCTTGCGGCCCATGCGGCGGATGGCTTCCGCGAAGTCCAGGTAGACGCCCTGCCCGCCCGGGCCGACGCCGCGCCCCTCGTCGCAGACGTTCTTCGCGGCGCGGGAGGCGATGTCGCGCGGGACGAGGTTGCCGAAGGAGGGGTAGATCCGCTCGAGGTAGTAGTCGCGCTCGTCCTCGGGGATCTCGGCCGGCGGCCGGGTGTCGCCCTGCGCCTTCGGCACCCAGATCCGGCCGTCGTTGCGCAGTGACTCGCTCATCAGCGTCAGCTTCGACTGGTGGTCGCCGGAGCGCGGGATGCAGGTGGGGTGGATCTGGGTGAAGCAGGGGTTGGCGAAGTACGCGCCGCGCCGGTGGGCGCGCCAGGCGGCGGTCGCGTTGGAGTTCTTGGCGTTGGTGGAGAGATAGAAGACGTTGCCGTAGCCGCCGGTGGCCAGGACCACGGCGTCGGCCAGATGGGTGTCGATCCGGCCGGTGACCAGGTCGCGGGCGACGATGCCGCGGGCCCGGCCGTCGACGACGATCAGGTCGAGCATCTCGGTGCGCGGGTGCATCTCGACGTTGCCGGCGGCGATCTGGCGGCTGAGCGCCTGGTAGGCGCCGAGCAGCAGCTGCTGTCCCGTCTGGCCGCGCGCGTAGAAGGTGCGCGAGACCTGGACGCCGCCGAACGAACGGGTGTCGAGCAGCCCGCCGTACTCGCGGGCGAAGGGCACGCCCTGGGCCACGCACTGGTCGATGATCTCGACGGAGATCTGGGCGAGGCGGTGGACGTTGGACTCGCGGGCCCGGAAGTCGCCGCCCTTGACGGTGTCGTAGAAGAGGCGGTGGATGGAGTCGCCGTCGTTGCGGTAGTTCTTGGCGGCGTTGATGCCGCCCTGCGCGGCGATGGAGTGGGCCCGGCGCGGGGAGTCCTGGTAGCAGAACTGGACCACGTGGTAGCCCTGTTCGGCGAGAGTCGCGCCCGCCGCGCCGCCCGCGAGCCCGGTGCCGACCACGATGACGGTCTGCTTGCGCCGGTTGGCGGGGTTGACCAGCCTGGCCTCGAAGCGCCGGCGGTCCCAGCGCTCGGCGATCGGCCCGTCGGGAGCCTTGGTGTCGGCGATCGGCTCGCCCGTCGCGTAGTGCGTGTACTCGGTCATGCTCAGCTCACGACTCCCGTCATGACACCGATGGGGACGGCGATGAAGCCGCAGGTCAGCAGGGCCGCGAGGGCGTTGGCGACGGCCTTGAGGGCCCGGTCGCGGCGCGGGGAGCCGGCGCCCAGGGTCTGGGCGGCGCTCCAGAAGCCGTGCCGGATGTGCAGGCCGAGGGCGAGCATCGCGGCGATGTAGAAGACGTCGACGTACCAGCGGCCGAAGGACGCCACGAGGTTCTCGTACGGCCTGCCCTCCTGCGCGTTGGGGTTCACCGTGAGGGTGGTGAGGTCCAGGATGTGCCAGACGATGAACAGGGCGAGGATCACCCCGCCCCAGCGCATGGTGCGCGTGGCGTAGCTCGCGCGCCGCCGCTTGTGCCGGTAGGCGGTCGGGCGGGCCGCGCGGTCGCGGCGGCTGAGCTGGTACGCGGCGACGCCGTGCAGCACGACCGAGACCGCGAGGGCCACCCGCGCGATCCACAGGAACCACTCGTGGTGCAGGAACGGCTCGCCGATGGTCCGGATCCAGTGCCCGTAGTGGTTGAACTCCCCGGCCCCGAAGAACACCTTCAGATTGCCCATCATGTGGGCGACCAGGTACGCCAGCATGATCAATCCGGTGACCGCCATGACCGCCTTCTTGCCGACGGTGGAGCGCCACACGGAACCGAGGAGGGACGGGGGCTTCGCCACCCGGGTCGCCAGTGCCATGTCGCACGACGCTAGGTCGTCACGCTCCATGCGTCCAAGACATGGAAGGGATGGCTTCCATAGGCTGTGCCTATCTATTGTGGTCAGCATGCAGCTCCAGCAGCTCCGCTACTTCGCGACCGTCGCCGAAGTCCGTCACTTCACCCGCGCCGCCGAGGCCCTGCACGTCGCCCAGCCGTCGCTCTCGCAAGCGATCCGCGCGCTGGAGCGCGAGTTGGGTGCCGAGCTGTTCCACCGGGCCCGGGGCGGCATCACCCTCACCGACGCGGGCGAGACCCTGCTGCCGCACGCCCGGCGGATCCTCGCCGACACGGAGACCGCGCGCCGGGCGGTGCAGGAGGTCGCGCTGCTGCGGCGCGGCCGGGTGCGCCTGGGGGCGCCGCCGAGCCTGTGCGCCAGCCTCGTGCCGGACGTGCTGCACGCCTTCCACGCCCGCTACCCGGGCATCGAACTGCACGTCGACGAGGGCGGCTCGCAGGACCTGGTGCGCTCCCTGGCCGGCGGCGCGCTCGACCTCGCGCTGATCATCACGCCGCTCGGCGCGGGCGCTCCGGCGCTGGCGACCACCGAGCTGCTCCAGGAGGACCTGGTCGTCGTCTCGGCGCCCTCCGCTCCCCCGCCGACCGGGCGACCCGGGATGCGGGTCGCGGAGCTGCGGGGGCGGCCCATGGTGATGTTCCGGCAGGGCTACGACCTGCGGGAGATCACCACGGCCGCCTGCCGGGCGGCGGGCTTCGAACCGTCCTTCACGGTCGAGGGCGGCGAGCTGGACGCGGTGCTCGGCTTCGTCCGGGCGGGCCTCGGCGTGGCGGTGGTCCCGGGCATGGTCGCCGCCCGGTCCGGGCTGCGGGTCACCCCCTTCGAGGGCGTCCGCATGCGCCGCACCATCGCGGTGGCCCACCGCGCGGACGCGGGCATGCCGGGCGCGGCACGGGAGTTGCGCGAGATGCTGCTGGAGCACGGGACGCCGCGCGGCGCGCCGGGCCCGGGAGTCCCACGGGCCGGAACCCCGGCAGCCGGGCCGGCCGAGGACATGTGACGGCGGGGGCCGGCGCGGGACCGCCCGGCTGCGCCCGCCCGGTGCCCGGGCCGGAGGATGTACGGATGATCTCCGTACACGTTCCGGCGCCCGGTACGACGGCAGCCGGGCGGCCGTCCCTGCTCCGGGATCCGGGGCTCTGGCTGGCGCCTGCCGCCGTCACCGCGACCGGGATGGGCGTCGGCAGCCTGTCGTGGGCGCTGCCGGGGATCGCCCTGGCCTTCCTTGCGGGGCACCGGTCGGGGCGGACCTGGCCCATGGGCGTGGCCGTCTGCGTGCTGCTCGCGACAGCGGCGGTCGCGGTGGCCCTCGTGCCGGCGCTGTTCCCGCTCGGGAGCCTGTTCGTCCTGCTGGTGGTGGGCGTGGCACTGCTGCCGTGGTTCGCGGGGCGGGTCTGGCGGCAGTACCAGGAGCTGGTCCGCGCCGGCTGGTCCCGCGCGCGGCAGCTGGAACGTGAGCAGCGCCTGGTCGCCGAGCAGGCGCGGCTGCGCGAGCGGGCCCGCATCGCCCAGGACATGCACGACGCCCTCGGTCACGACCTGAGCCTGATCGCCCTGTCGGCCGGGGCGCTGAAGCTCGCGCCCGGGCCGGCCGGCGAGCACCGCGCGGCGGCCGAGGAGGTGCGGGCCCGGGCGGCCGCCGCGGTCGAGCGGCTCGGCGAGATCGTCGGCGTGCTCCGCGAGGAGGGCGACGGGCCGCCGGCGGGCCCGGCCGGCTTCGCTGTCGAGCCGCTGGTCGCCGGCGCACGGGCCTCCGGTCTGGACGTCACGTCCGGGAATTCCAGCACGCCGGGCAGGTGCATTCCAAACATCGGACAGAGCCGGTGAAGGCCACGATTTGCCTGACATAAAACGGGCATTAAGA